>JAHJSO010000076.1 GCA_018830385.1 Elusimicrobiota bacterium
ATAAATAGATAGCGGAGGTGGTAAAGATGACAAAATTAATGGCTGTTAGAATGCCTGAAAATCTTATTAAAGAATTAAAAACTATTCGTAAGACACAGGGAACTGTAATCTCTCATTTCATTACTGAAGCAGTTATAGAGAGAATCAGGGAGATGAAAGAAAATGAGGAAGACATTGCTGTTATAGAGTCCAGGAAGAATGAACCCTCAATGAGTGAAGCGGAATGGAATAGACATTTAAAACATAAAGGGATAAATGTATAATCTTATTGTAAAGAAAAGCGTTAAAAAAGATATTGAAGATATTGACAGAGATGACCTTCAACGGATTGCTGATAATATTAAGGCTCTTAAATTTAATCCATTACCACCGGGAATAAAGAAAATTAAAAAAGGTAAGGGATCTTATTACAGGATAAGGCAGGGTGATTTCAGGATTGGATACAGATTTGATTCAACAGAGAAACTTATTGAAATCATTTACATAAGGCGAAGAAGTGAAAGAACCTATTTGTAATAATACAGAACAAACACCCAGCGTCGGAACTTGTTCCGGAATTACCGAAACAAATTGATGAAATAATCTCAAAATGCCTTCAAGCAGATAAAGAAAAAAGATACAAGACAGTAAACGATTTAATTATGGATTTAAGGGATATAGCAGTATAATCTGTCAATACAACTCTGGATGGCGCCACAAATGTAATAAAAGTGTTGACTTTTTTTACATTTTTTGTTAAAATCCTATGAGGCAGATGTTTCGTCTTTGGAGGTTCTTAATATGAAATTGTTTACACGAGAAATAGTTGATTGCATTAAAAAATGGTTTGATAAACCTGAAATAATTGTTTTGCTCGGTGCAAGGCAGGTCGGTAAAACCTGTTTGATGAAATTACTCATCCAAGAGCTTAAACCTAGAAAATGTCGCTGGCCTACCAGCAGGACAATTTCACCAGACCTCTGATATGATAAAACTTCACCGGCTTAACGGCGCAGAGATGGTCATTAATGCAGAACTCATAGAATCCATAGACGCAGTCCCCGATACAAAAATCATACTGACGACGGGGAACCAGTTTATAGTGAAGGAAAAGGTCCAGGAGGTAATTGAAAAGGTTCAGGAATATAAAAGGCAGGTGCGGTCAGGCAGTGAGGATCGCGACAACAGGAGGTAGAAAATGGACATAACAACTTTGATAGGAGCAATTGCAGGAATAATGTTAATCTCAATAGGCATAATGCTCAGGGGTGCCGGCGGGATTGACTTCACCCAGTTTGTACTTTTCTGGAATTTTCCATCGCTTCTTATAACATTCGGGGGAACGATAGCGGCCACACTGATTAACTATCCTTTAAGACAGGTGATAGGCGTATGGACTATTGCTAAGAAGGTGTTCACCGAATCCGGCGAGGACACGACCGGCATCATATCGCAGTTCGTTTCGCTCGCCCAGAAGTCCAAAAAGGAGGGCTTTCTTTCATTGGAGTCATCCGTAAAGACAATGCCGAATGATTTTATGAAAAGGGGAGTGCAGATGGTGATAGACGGCGGAGACGCCGATTTTATCCGGAACCTGATGGAGACGGACATAACGTTCATTTCAGAAAGGCACAAAATAGGACAGGAGATATTCATAGCGATGGGGACTTATGCCCCAGCATTCGGTATGTTGGGGACGATTATAGGACTTATCTTGATGCTGGCGAAATTAGAAGACCAGTCGCAGATCGCCAGCGGTATGGCGGTGGCTTTGCTGACCACTTTCTACGGTATTATCGGAGCGTACCTGATATTTTTGCCGATAGCGGGAAAACTCAAGCGGAGGAGTGAGGAAGAGATGCTCATTAAGGAGGTAATAGTAAGGGGCGTATTATTGTTGCAGTCAGGCACTACACCGTCAATAATTGAGGCGAACCTGCAGGCATACCTTGAACCGAAAAGCCGCAAATTGGCGGTTGCAAGAGAGTCAGAAGCGAGGTCCGAACCGACCCCGCCCGCTACAGGAACAGGAGCGACATAAAATAAAATGCCTATCGGAAGAAAATCCTCAGAAACAATATCAATCGGCAGGGGCGCTCCACCATGGTTCTCTTCTTACGGGGATTTGGTGACGCAACTCCTGATATTCTTTGTCATGCTTTTTGCGCTCTCTGCTGCTGCGACTGAAAACCAGTTGAAAAAAATAAAAGACAAGATTGACACTTATGCAAAGGACAACGCCCTCGGGGAAATTATATCAACCAAGATTACCCAGAAGGAAGGGCTGGTGATTTCTTTCCGGGATAAATACATGTTTGATTCAGGCAAGGCGGCAGTATATGAGGGAGCAAAAAAAATAATAATTGATGTTATGTCAAACCTGAAGGAAGTCCCTAACAAGATTGCAATTGAAGGGCATACTGACAATGTCCCGATAACCACCCCGGAGTTTCCATCCAACTGGGAGTTATCAACGACAAGGGCGACGAACATATTGAAGTTAATAATTGAATCGTTCGGGTTTGACCCCAAGAGATTTACTGCGTCGGGGTATGGGGAAAACC
Organism: Elusimicrobiota bacterium; assembly: GCA_018830385.1. Taxonomy (GTDB): domain Bacteria; phylum Elusimicrobiota; class Endomicrobiia; order CG1-02-37-114; family JAHJSO01; genus JAHJSO01. The sequence goes on from JAHJSO010000076.1 coordinate 2,544, forward strand.
TGCCTGATTCAGGCGTGCTGTTTTCCGTTATAGGGGGTAGCCCGACGACCGAGTTTTCTCCGGACGAATGGAGGAAGATTGTCCGGGTATGCAACGACACGACTGAAAAGAAATCCAAAAACAGGAGAATAGACATAGTCGTACGACGTATGGAACTGGACGAGATGCGTTCCTGGCGGGCGAAATTAAAGGAAGCAGCGAGCGAACTCATTACCCACAAAGGGCTGACCAAGGTAAAAACATAGTACTCTGAAAAGGAGAGACGCGTAATGCCAAAAAAACATGTTTACTTTTTCGGCGGACATCAGGCGGATGGGCAGGGGAAAATGAAGAACCTTCTTGGAGGCAAGGGTGCTAACCTGGCGGAGATGGTGAAAATAGGCATACCTGTTCCTGCTGGTTTCACTATTACGACGGATGTGTGTGTGTATTTTTACAAAAACAAAAAGAAATACCCGGGGGAATTAAAATTACAGGTTGAAAAGGCATTGTCAAAGGTTGAGAAAGTAATGGGTAGTAAATTCGGAGATAGTGAAAACCCGCTACTTGTTTCGGTCAGAAGCGGTGCAAGGAGGTCAATGCCGGGTATGATGGAGACGGTACTGAATATCGGGCTCAATGATAAGACACGCGAGGCACTCATAGGAAAAACAGGTAACCCGAGGTTTGTGTATGACGCCCAGCGCCGACTGATACAGATGTATTCGGATGTGGTCATGGAAAAGGCGGAGGGCATTGAGCCGGCGGAAGGGCAGGGTATTCGCCAGCAACTTGAAAAGGAACTCCGGAAGATGAAAGAAAAAAGAGGGGTTACCCAGGACACGGAACTCACTGCGGACGACCTGAAGGAACTCGTCGGTATATACAAGGCGAAGGTGAAGGAAGTGCTCGGCAAGGAATTCCCGGAAGACCCTTATCGGCAGTTGTGGGGGGGCATTTCAGCCGTGTTCCTTTCGTGGAACGGCAAACGGGCGGTTTCTTACCGCCGTATAGAAAGCATACCTGAAGAGTGGGGGACTGCCGTGAACGTCCAGGCGATGGTTTTCGGTAACATGGGCGACACATCCGCAACGGGCGTTGCTTTTACAAGGAACCCTGCAACTGGTGAAAACATGTTTTACGGTGAATGGCTCGTCAACGCCCAGGGAGAGGACGTTGTTGCAGGTACCAGGACGCCCAACCCTATAAACGAGGCGGGCAAGACGGAACAAACCATGAATTTAATATCGCTGGAGGGCGCAATGCCGCACCTTTACAGGCAACTCTGGACGATTCAAAAGAAACTTGAAAAACATTACCGTGATATGCAGGACATAGAATTTACAATTCAGGATGGAGTCCTTTGGATGCTTCAGTGCCGGGTCGGTAAAAGAAACGGGCCTGCCGCCGTCAGGATGGCGGTGGATATGCTGAAAGAAAAACTTATAAAAAAGGAAGATGCGGTACTGAGGGTTACCCCGTCGCAATTGGACGAACTGCTGCACCCCATAGTTGACCCCGTCGCAGAGAAAAATGCAAAACCGCTTGCCAAAGGCCTGCCGGCAGGGCCGGGCGGCGCCTCAGGCATGATTGTATTTTCAGCGCAGGATGCAGTCAACTGGAAAAAGGAAGGCAACCCTGTAATCCTTGTCCGTGAGGAAACAAACCCCGAAGATGTTGAGGGAATGAGGGCTGCAGTTGCAATTCTTACCGCCCGCGGCGGGATGACTTCACACGCGGCTCTTGTGGCGCGCGGGTGGGGAAAGTGCTGTATCGTTGGTGCCGGCGGACTACACATTGATCATCTTAACAAAACGTTAAAAACCGGGGACGCCACGCTTAAAGAAGGCGACTGGGTTACGCTCAACGGAACCAGGGGATATGTTTATAAAGGGCAGCTCCCGATGGTGAAAGCCGCTGAGGAAAACCCGTATTTCGTTGAATTTATTAAAATATGCGATCGTCTGAAAAGGTTGGGGGTCAGGACAAACGCGGACACCCCGGACGACGCAAAAAAGGCGAGGAGTTTCGGCGCCGAGGGGATAGGACTTTTCAGGACGGAGCATATGTTTTACGGGAAGGGCTCCGAACAGCCGCTTTTTATTTTAAGGAAGATGATAATGTCAAAGGACGAGCAGGAGAGGAGGAAAGCCCTTGACGAATTGTTCCCGTTTGTCAAACAGGACATAAAGGGGACGCTAAAAGTAATGGAAGGGCTGCCCGTCGTGGTGCGTCTTTTGGATCCGCCGTTGCACGAGTTTGTACCTAAGGGAGAAGAGGAGAGGAAGCGGCTGGCGGAAAGTTTGGGTATATCTATGGAGGAGTTCAATAAGAGGGCGAACGCCCTGCATGAATCAAACCCGATGATGGGGCACCGCGGGGTTCGTCTGGGGGTTACATATCCGGAAATTACCGAGATGCAGGTCAGGGCGATTTTTGAGGCGTCAGCAGAATTGCTGAAAGAGGGGGAGGACGTACTCCCGGAGATAATGATACCGGTCGTTTCAATGGTTGAAGAAATCAGGCACCAGAAATTGATTGTTGAAAAGGTTTATCTTGAGGTGTGTAAAAAATTCGGGCTTAAGAAAATAAAATATCTTTTCGGCACGATGATTGAAATACCGCGGGCGGCGCTGACGGCAGGGAAAATCGCGGAGGTCTCAGAATTTTTTTCGTACGGGACGAACGATTTAACGCAGATGGGTTTCGGTTTTTCACGGGATGACATAGGCGGTTTTGCGCCCGATTACATCAATAAAAATATTCTGCCCTGCGACCCTTTTGCAGTGATTGATTTTGAAGGTATAGGTGAGTTGATAAAAATCGGCATTGAGAGAGGCAGGAAAACGAAGAAAAATCTCGAGATCGGTATCTGCGGAGAGCACGGCGGGGAACCCGAAAGCGTGAAGTTCTGTCACAGGGCCGGGATGGACTATGTCTCCTGTTCGCCCTACAGGGTGCCGATTGCAAAACTTGCAGCGGCTCAGGCGGTCGTTGAATAGCGTTTCAGGGCGGATTCAAGTATATAACAAATTAATTCTTCATACGTCCTTTTACTCGCCTTTGCAACCAGCGGGAAAACGTCTATAAGCCCTAAGTTGGGCAGCGGGTTGCACTCCAGAAAATACGGCTCATTGTTGTAATCAACCCTCACGTCAATCCTGCCGAGGTCCCTGCAACCCAATGCCCTGTATGCGGCAAGAGACAGATCTATGATTTTTCTGCTGAGTTCGGCGTCTATGTCCGCCGGACATATGTATTTTATGTCTTTGGATTCAACCCTGGCATGCGTATAAAAGTCGTCGCCCAGGTCCGTTTCGTTTTTTATAGCAATCTGCACCGGCGGCAGAACCTCGGGCGGGCCATTGCCGACAATCGCCACCGTAAATTCATACCCGACTATAAACTCCTCAATCAATGCCGGTTGGCGGTAATTACTTACAATCCACTGCGCCCTCTTTTTCATCTGGCTGAAATTCCGTACTACGGATTCCTTTGAAATCCCTTTGCTGGTCCCTTCCTGCGACGGCTTCACAATCAGCGGGAACCTTAGTTTGAATTTCTTCGGGGACAGGTCGTCGGCTGACTCAACTGAAACAAAATCCGCTGTTTTTATCCCGTGGTAGCGCATAACCTTTTTCGCCATTATCTTGTCAAGCGTAAGAGACATCGTCAGCGGGTCGCTGCCTGTATAGGGGATGTCAAAAAGTTCAAGGATAGCAGGTACATGGGATTCCCTGCTCCTGCCCGTTACTCCCTCGCATATGTTGAATACCATGTCCCATCTTTCGCCGTCAAGGAGTTTTTTAAGGAGTGATTTCGCATTGCCTATCCGGATAATAGTGTGGTTGCTTTTTCCGAGGGCATTTTCTATTGAGGATATCGTTTCCTCATTATCAAACTCTGCGTATTTGTCCGGCGGGTCATCCGGTGAAAGAGGGTAGTCGTCTTTTTTATCATAGGCGAAGCCGATTTTAAGTTTCACAA
>JAHJSO010000077.1 GCA_018830385.1 Elusimicrobiota bacterium
AACTTAAAAAGCGTTGCGAAAGCACTAACCAATTAACGCACGCTTGGGGCGAAATAAACAACCAAATGAATGTTTTATTAATTGTTATTACCAACTTAAAAAGCGTTGCGAAAGCACTAACCAATTAACGCACGCTTGGGGAGTCTAAAATGCATCTCATCTGTAACAGGGAAGAATTACTTAAAGGCATTCAGATCGTGGAAGCGGCAGTTTCTTCAAGAGTAACCTTACCGGTCCTTGCAAACATACTCCTTGAGACCGAAAAAGAAAGCAACCGGCTAAAACTCGTCACGACTGACCTTGAAATTGCCGTGCGATGTTACGTCGCAACCGACATAAAAAAAGAGGGCGGGGTAACCATCCCTGCAAAAAAGTTTGCAAACATAATAAAGGAACTGCCTGACAAGAACGATAAAATAGAACTTAAGGTTGATGAGAAGAACCAGATAGACATCAGGGCGGGTAAATCGCATTTTGTGCTTTTCGGCACCGCAATAGAACAGTTCCCGACGCTCCCCGGGTTCGTAGAAGAAAAAGCAATTACGGTTGAAACGGAAACAATGAAAGAAATGATAAAGAAAATATCCTTTGCCGCATCAATGGACGACACGAGGTATATCCTGACTGGCATATACATAATAATTGAATCGGAGAAGATAATATTTGTCGCCACCGACGGTAAACGGCTCTCTTACATTACGAGGCCCGCAAAAGGGAGCAAGACGATTTCAAAAGCGATAATCCCTTCAAAAGCGACCAATGAACTTGTCAGGATACTTTCAATCGGGGACAGCAATGAAATAAAAATCAGCATTACGGGAAACCAGGCGTCGTTTCAGACGGAAGACATCACCCTTATATCGCGCCTGCTTGAAGGCAATTTCCCGAATTATGAACAGGTGATTCCAAAGAAATGCCAGCAAACAATTAAGGTGAAGTCGAAAGACCTTCTCCAAGCGACCAGGCAGGTCGCTCTCCTTACGCAGGAAAAAGGCGGGTCTGTAAAATTTGCATTTGACAAAAACCTGCTGAACGTCTCAACAAAGACGCAAGAACTGGGTAGCGCGGACGTTGAAATAGAAATTGACTACTCCGCCCCGCCATTGGAAATTGCTTTTAACCATATTTTTATAATAGACATACTGAAGAATATTTCGGAGCAGGAGGTTATATTTGAAATTAACGGCCCCATTGATGCGTGCGTTGTGAAAGCGGTGGGAGACGAAAATTATCTGAACGTTATAATGCCGATGAGGGTATAAATAGTCCAATGTTCATTCCCGCGTCCGACATTGTAAAGGAACTGCTGAAGAAATACAAACTTTCTACGGACGACTACGCCGTTTTTGACATATGGGAAAAGGAGCTCGGCCCGCTGGCCGGAAAAGTAAAGATGGTGGGTAAGAAAGGGAAAAAGATACTCATTAAGGTTAACAACCCCGTGTACCGGCAGGAAATCAGTATGAGAAAAAAAGAACTTATAAAAAAGATAAACGGCCACTTTGACAGGGAAGTCGTAAATTCAATTGAGTTTGCATAAAACAGGAAAGGGGAAGTGCATCCAAAATGGGCAGGGTTAAGAATTTAGTTTCCGTAGGCGGTCCCGGCGATGAGTCAGGCGGAGGGGGTACCCGTTCACTGAACGGGTCTTACGACGCCAGTAAAATACAGGTCCTTGAGGGACTTGAGGCGGTCAGGCGTAGGCCTGCGATGTATATCGGTTCAACGGGCCTTCCAGGCCTCCACCACCTCGTTTATGAAGTTGTTGACAATGCAATTGACGAGGTCCTTGCAGGTTATTGTAAGAACATAGACATAATAATCCATCCCGACAACTCCGTCACGGTTATTGACGACGGCAGAGGCATACCGGTTGACACGGTGAAAGACGTAAAGGACCCGCGGCTTAAGGGGAAACCGGCGCTTGAAATAGTGATGACCGTTTTGCATGCAGGGGGCAAGTTTGACAGGAAGGCATACAGGGTAAGCGGTGGACTCCACGGCGTCGGGGTGTCCGTGGTGAATGCCCTTTCGGAAAAACTGGAAGTTGAGGTTTATAGGGACGGCAGGATATACACCCAGGAGTATGCCCGCGGGAAGCCACAGTCAACCGTCCAGCAGAAGGGTAAGACCGACGACTCCGGTACAAAAGTAACATTCTTTCCCGATACGCAGATATTCAAGGACATAAATTTTTCCTTTGATGTTTTATCCAACAGGTTCAGGGAACTGGCTTTTTTAAACCCCGGGACCAAGATTACGATTATGGACGAGCGCGAGGACAAGGAACACACCTTTAATTATGAAGGCGGCATAAGTACCTTCGTAAAATTCCTGAATGCAAACAAGGACGTGCTTCACCCCCAGCCGATATATTTCTCCAAGGTTAAGGACGACATATCGCTTGAAGTGGCAATGCAGTTTAACGACTCATACAGCGAACAGATGTTTGCGTTCGTGAACAACATAAACACGACGGAGGGCGGTACGCACCTTACCGGTTTCAGGGCGGCGCTCACGCGGGTTATTAACGATTACATAAAAAAGAACGAGTTATTGAAAAGTAAACAGGAACTCAATATTGCGGGTGACGATACCAGGGAAGGTCTTACAGCGGTCATATCGGTTAAAATGCCCAACCCCCAGTTTGAAGGACAGACAAAGACAAAACTGGGCAATTCGGACGTAGAGGGCGTCGTAAAGTCGCTCGTCGGGGATTTGCTGTCCGCATATTTTGAGGAAAATCCTTCCGTCGCCAATAAGATTGTGGAAAAGGTGGTTACCGCCGCCGAAGCGAGGGAGGCGGCGAGGAAGGCCAGGGAGTTGACCAGACGCAAGGGGGCGCTGGAC
>JAHJSO010000011.1 GCA_018830385.1 Elusimicrobiota bacterium
GCGCCGGCATAAAGGACGTGCGTTCCGCATCAACCGTCCCCGGCACGATCAAACTGGACGAGAAAAAGATATCCACGATATTTGACGAGGGTATGACTTTCTATATTGCAGGCAAGTACGACGAGGCGATAGCGAAGTTCGACATAATAGTTGACAACGTCCCCGACCACTCAAAGGCGAAGGACATGCTCAATAAGTGCCATGCAGAGAAGAAGAAGAAAGAAACCGTGCAGAAAGAAAGAATGAAAGAACACTACACACTGGGCGTAACCTACTACCGCCTTGGCAAGTATAACGACTCGCTCAAAGAGTTTGAGTCGCTCCTGAAGATAGACCCCAACCACAGACAGTCCCTCCGCATGGTTGAAGAGTTAAAGAAAAAACTAAAGAAAAAATAAAAACATACCTAATAGGTCGTTCATTCTTCCCCGCTCAGGTTGACTCCGGCGTATATATTTTTGTATAATAGAACCTGCCGTGGGACAAGTACCATATCTGAAACCCGGAAACTGAAATGATAAAAATCAAATTCGGCACAAGCGGTTGGAGAGACATAATAGCGCACAACTTCACCAACCAGAACGTCCGGGTAGTTACGCAATCAATCGCCGACTACGTCAAAAGTAAATCCGCGCCGGGGACACGGCCCGCCGTCATTATCGGATACGACACAAGGTTTATGTCTGAAGATTTTGCAAAGGTTTCCGCCTGCGTGCTTGCAGCGAACGGCGTCATTGCGGTTTACTGCAAGCGGGACACACCGACGCCGGTCATCGCCTATGAAATCATAAGGAACGGTTATGCCGGCGGAATAAACTTTACCGCAAGCCACAACCCCTTTGAATACAACGGGATAAAATTTTCGCCGTCATGGGGCGGCCCCGCTCTCCCTGAAACCACCGACGCAATTGAGAACAGGTGTAATGAAATTTTAATGAACCCTCAACGCATAAGGGAAACTCCATGGGAAGAGGGCAGGAAGAAAAAACTTATAAAGGAAACAAACCCGCAGGAGACGTTCCTGAAAAGGATAAAGGAACTCGTTGACATTAAGGCAATAAAAAAATCACGACTGAAAACCGGCATTGACCTCCTCTATGGTACCGCGAAGGGATACCTGGACGAACTCCTTTTTTCAGCAGGGCTGAAACCTATTATACTTCACAACTACAGGGACGTCCTGTTCGGTGGCCACAGGCCTGAACCGGACGAGGAACGGCTTCAGGAACTAAAAAAAATCATACTTGAAAAGGGGCTGCACCTTGGTATGGCATGCGACGGGGATGCCGACAGATTCGGCATACTTGATTCGGACGGGACTTACATAACCCCGAACGAGGTGGTCTCGCTGGCGCTGTATCATCTGATAAAAACCAGAGCATGGAAAGGCGTGGTCGTCCGCTCGGTAATGACCACGCATTTTATTGACGCGATTGCGCGGCGCTACGGGATTGAAGTCAGGGAAACGCCGGTCGGTTTTAAATTCATCGGTGAAATAATGACAAACGAACCCGGCAGTTTTATCATAGGCGGAGAGGAATCAGGCGGGCTTACAATCAGGGGGCACGTGCCGGAAAAAGACGGCATCCTTGCGTGCATGCTCATCGCAGAAATGTGCTCAATAGAAAAAAAATCAATCCGGCGGATTATATCCGATATAAGCAAACAGGTCGGGCATTTCATCACAAAAAGAATAAACTTCTCCCTGACGCCCGAAATCATTGAACGGCTTAAAACACGGCTTAAGGATAATCCTCCGACGGAATTCGCAAACGTTAAGGTAAAAGAGATTGTGACGGTTGACGGTTCAAAATTCCTGCTAGAAGACGGCAGCTGGGTGGGCATGCGGCTTAGCGGCACGGAGCCGGTCGTGCGACTGTACATTGAAACAAACACCCGTGAGAAGTTATCGCTGCTGCGAGGTGCGAGCGAGAAAATAATAAAATGACTTTTGCACTGGCAGCGAATCTGCCACCGTGCGAGCGAGAAAATAATAAAATGACTTTTGTTATCCTTTGTGCCGTACTGTTACTGGCACCCGTTGCAATATACACGGGGACGAAGGATAATTTTTTGATTAAGAATTCTCTTACAATCCTCTTGATGCTGGCAGGGGGGACGCTGAACGCGTCACGGAGAATAAGGAACGTTCTTCCCCGGCTAACGGCCATACGCCAATTCTCCTGGCCGGTTAAACCGTCACCCGTAGCCCTGAGCATACTTTTTTTCCTGGCCGCTGGGATTGCGTCCGTTTTCAACGCAAACTTAAAGAAACTTGTTTTTTCAACGGTCATTCTGCACGCGTGTTTTGCGTTTGTTTATCTTTTTGCAAGAGATACGACGGCTAAACAGAGGATAGGTATTTACAGGGTTTTATTTATATCCGGTTTTATCGTTTGCGTTTACGGCATTGCACAGTTTTTCGGGCATGATTTTTTGCCGTGGGGGACATCATACGGCGGCAGGGTCTTTTCAAGTTTCGGCAACCCCAATTTCTTTGCGGGGTATCTTGTGGTTTTGATACCGTTCACCCTGGCGATGTGTTTTTATTCAAAAACGGTTGTTTCCAAAATCCTGTGGGTTGTCCTTTGTTCGGCGATGACGCTAAATCTTGCGTTGACCGAAACACGCGGCGCATGGGTGTCCTGCATTTTCGCCGCGGCAACTTTTGTTGTCCTGACAAAACTCTACAGAAAAAAAAGAGTCCTGCTTGTCATTTCAGCAGCGCTGGCGGTAACCTTTTTTTCAGCCGGCGACAGGATGTATAATTATTTCGTACAAAAATTCAACCCTGCTTCGCCCGCAGTCGTAGAGCGGCTGTTCAAATACCGGACCGCCTGGCAGATGATAAAACGCTATCCGTACCTCGGTATCGGCGCCGGTAATATGAAAGTCAACTTCGCCCTTTACCAGGCATCAGTGCGGGAAAAGGCAAAATTCAGGGTAAGGGGGACAAGCGAGTCAAACGTTCACAATGAATATCTGCAAATATGGGCGGAGACGGGGACGCTGGGACTTGCAGGTTTCCTTATGATATTTTTTATGTACTTCAGGACGATGAGAAACAACGCGCTTGCCTGTACTTCGTCAATAGAAAAGGGAAATCTGTATCTGTTATCAGGCATTTCTGCCGGGGTCGCCGGTTTCATGGTATATTGTCTTTCAAATTTTCCGTTGAGGATAAGCCCGACAGCCGTTATGTTGTTCCTTTTTCTCGGACTGGGGGAAACCATATCCCGCATAAAACCCCATAGCCCCCCAACCCCGGCGGAAAAGAAAAAATTGCCACTGTATCAAACAATCGTTTTGGACACTGTCCTCCCGGCATCCTGTTTATTCCTGGTATGGAAATTCGTAATCTTGCCTTTCAGCGCCGACGTCCACAGAGCAAGGGGCGACACGCAAGTCCTCAGGTCACAGACAGCCTCAAACGCCGGGGACATGCTCGCCGCGAACACCCACCTTACCGGCGCAATCGTCCACTATGAAAAATCAATCGCCCTGGACTATGAAAATTCCGAACGCACCGCTTTTGACCTGGGGGAAATCCTGCGGAGATATGGACGGCTTGACGAGGCGATTGCGGCATATAGGGTATCAATTAACGTACGAAATTACGGCGAGGTTTACAACTGCCTTGCAAACTGCTACTACCTTAAGGGTGAAAAAATTTTGAGGAACGGCGTCCGTGGGCAGGGGCCGGCGTGGCAGTTGTTCTCTGAGGCGATAAAAAACTGGGAGGTCGCAAAAAACCTCGGCATGCCCGAAGCGTCCGACCAGGAAATAATAACAAGAAACATAGAACATTTAAGAAAAAAACTTGAAAAGGGGGACAAGAAATGAGCATGCTTAAAAAGATTATCGGGCGGGAAATTCTGGATTCAAGAGGCAACCCGACGGTGGAGGTGGACGTTTTACTTTCGGACGGTTCTTCCGGCAGGGCTGCCGTCCCGTCGGGCGCCTCAACGGGCACACGGGAAGCGGTTGAACTCCGTGACGGGGATAAAATTAGGTATCTCGGCAAGGGAACGCTGAAAGCGGTAAAGAACGTAAATGAAGTCATTGCAAAAGAGATTGAAGGGATGGATGCAGGCGACCAGGTAAAAATTGACGGCAAAATGGTCTCTATGGACGCCACTGAAAATAAATCAAAACTGGGGGCGAATGCAATACTGGGCGTGTCAATGGCGGTTTGCAGGGCTGAGGCGTCTTCCCGGAAAACTCCTTTATACAAGTACATAAGGGACGTGTTCGGCCTCACGGGCGAAAAATTCAGCGGGTTTGTGCTCCCCGTCCCGATGATGAACATCCTGAACGGAGGCAAACACGCTGACAACAACGTTGACCTGCAGGAATTCATGATAGTCCCCATAGGCGCGGACAGGTTTTCCGAATCGCTCCGGATGGGGGTTGAGGTATTTCACAACTTAAAGACCGTCCTCAAGAAAAAAAATTACAACACAAGCGTCGGGGACGAGGGCGGATTCGCCCCGAACCTTACGTCCAACGAAGAGGCGGTGAAGTCAATACTGGAAGCGATAACCTCCGCGGGGTATAAACCCGGAACGGACGTGTGTATAGCCCTTGACCCCGCTGCAAGCGAATTTTACGGGGACGGGGTTTACAAACTAGATGGAGAGCCTCAACCGCAGGACAGGAATAAAAGTTCGTTGCAGATGATTGATTTTTATGCCGGATGGGTCGGCAGGTACCCGGTCGTATCAATTGAGGACGGCCTTTCCGAGTCCGACTGGGACGGCTGGAAAACACTTACACAAAGACTCGGCGACAAAATACAACTCGTGGGTGACGACATTTTCGTAACAAACCCAAAGATTTTCGCCGAGGGCATAAAGAAAAACATCGGCAATGCTATCCTTGTGAAGGTAAACCAGATAGGCACGCTCACGGAAACGATTGAGACAGTGCAACTCGCTTACAAATCCGGCTACAGGGCGGTCATATCACACCGTTCGGGCGAAACTGAGGACACTTTTATCGCCGATTTGTCGGTCGCTCTCAACACGGGACAGATAAAAACCGGCTCCGCCTCAAGGACAGACCGGCTGTGCAAATACAACCAGTTGCTCAGAATCCAGCAGGAACTGGGTGCAGGGGCGGGTTTTGAAGGCAAAAAGACGTACGTTAAATAGTTGACACATTACGGGCATCGGCATGGGCATCGGCTTTAAAAAAAAATTTCCAAGGTACCTGAAATTCGCAGCGGTTGTCTTTGCGATTTTGCTTCTCACACTGAACAGGGGTTTCCGGAATCTCGTCAAAAGGAAATTCCAGCAGATTAAACTTGAGAGGGAAATAAGCGAAATTAAAAGGGAAAGGACGCAAATCCGGAAAGAGATCCATCTCCTTGAAAACGACGAATCATACAGGAAACACCTGATACGCAAACACCTGGGTTATGCCCTACCGGGTGAATACGAGTTCAGGATACGGGTATCAACAAAATAGGGTGTGCAACGGCAATCAGCAGGTGCATGCCGCCATTCGGGAGTTCGGGAGGGGGAATCTCTTGAATAAAATGATGCTGGCATTGAACGGGATTTTTGTGTTCGCTTGTATCGGCTGTTCCGCAGGAACACCCGCAGGCAAACTGCCTGCCGACAGGCAACAATTTGAACCTGCCTACTTAAAACTACATAAAACAGGTGAACTGAAAAAACGCGGGGAACGATTGTGGGAAATGATGAAGTCATGCAAACTCTGTCCGAGGGAGTGCCGTGTAAACCGCCTTGCCGGAAAAAAGGGAATCTGCCGGGCGGATTCAAAACTTGTTGTCTCGTCGTATCATCCGCATTTTGGCGAAGAGAGACCGCTTGTTGGTAAATATGGTTCAGGGACGATATTTTTTTCTAACTGCTCACTCAGGTGCGTATTCTGCATAAATTATGAAATAAGCCACCTGGGGGAGGGTAGTTCTACGGACATTGAAAAATTAGCGGACATGATGCTGGCACTTCAAAAAATTGGTTGTCATAATATCAATCTCGTTACACCTACACATTATTCTGCACATATTATTCTTGCGGTTGATATAGCCGCGGGCAAAGGGTTACGATTACCCCTTGTTTACAATACCTGTGGCTGGGAACAAATGGAAATATTAAAATTGCTTGACGGAATAGTAGATATATACCTGCCTGACTTCAAATATTGGGACAGTAAAATGGCGGCAAAGTATTCAGCAGGTGCAGGAATTTATCCTGAGATTACAAAATCGGCAATAATGGAAATGCACCGTCAGGTAGGTGTAGCAAAACCTTCCAAAGATGGATTGATATATAGAGGACTGATGATACGACATTTAGTTATGCCGAATAATGCCGGTGGTTCAATAAAGGTTGTTAAATGGATAGCGGAAAATCTTCCTAAGGATACCTATCTTAATATTATGTCGCAATACAGACCAACTTATAAAGCGTTTGATTACCCGGAAATCTCCCGCAGGATAACCCGCCAGGAATATGAGGAAGTGGTCCAAACTGCAAAAGAATCGGGACTTACAAACATTGAAATTCAAGGATATTAGGAATAGGCTGTAAGTAATATCCTATCAGAAACTATAAGAGAATTTTTTGATACAAGCAAGTGGAATCTCTACCCTGGCAAAACCCCCTTGACAAAATATTTAATAATTTGTATACTATGTCTAACAAAATATAGATATTTTTAGCAGGGGGACAGATGGAAAAATTATATGATAGAAAGATAGTCAAAAATGTTTTTAAATATATTGATTCTAAAAAAATTGTGGTGATACATGGTTCAAGACAGGTGGGGAAGACCACTATTATGAAACTCTTGATGAATAAGTTAGAAAAAAATATTCCGAAAGAAAACATTGTTTATTTTGACCTTGAGGATTTTGTTTTACTGGATTTGTTTAATCGTGGTGCCGGAGAAGTATTTGACTATCTTAATGGGTTAAAGTTCAACAAGAATTTCAGTAGATACATGTTCGTTGATGAAATTCAATACCTGGATAATCCTTCCGGTTTCTTAAAGTTGTTTAATGACCGATATAAAGAACAAATTCAGATGGTGGTGAGTGGTTCCTCAAGTTTCAGGATAAAATCAAAATTCAAAGATTCTTTAGTAGGTAGAACAGTTGATTTTGAAGTGTTTGGTTTAGATTTTGAAGAGTATCTTGAATTCAAAGAACTACCATTTAATTTGAGACATATCCGGAGTGATATAATGCATAAAGAAATCAGTCAGCATTTCAGCGATTATATTATTCACAGCGCTTATCCGGGCGTTGTTCTGGAAAAAAATTTAGAGAAAAAAGAAAAATATTTGAAACAGATCATTTCTACTTATATCAAAAAGGACATCAAAGACATCGCTCATATAAAAAATATTACAAAGTTTAACAATTTACTTAGAATTTTATCGGAACGCTCTTGCAATCTTTTAAACATTCTTGAACTTTCCAATATTTTGGGTATAACCCGCGGAACTGTTCAAGAGTATCTTTTGATTCTGGAAAACACCTATATTATTAAACTTTTAACTCCGTTCTTTCGGAAGATAAAAACAGAATTGGTAAAAATGCCCAAAAATTTTTTTGAAGATACTGGAATTATGATTCTTTTAAATTATTTAGGATTCATTAAAAAGATTAACAGCCAGATTCTGGAAAATGCTTTTTATACTATGCTGAGAAAAAAAAATCCCGTAGAGAATATTCATTACTGGCGGACGTTGAGCGGCCAGGAAATTGATTTTGTCGTAGAAAAAGGAAAAACGAATTTTTTAGCATTTGAGATAAAGTTAAACTATACAGGCCAGTCCTTAAATAATTTAAGGACCTTTACAGAAAAATATAAAAAGGTTAGTTCATATATCATTACTCTGCAGAAAGCAAAAGAAAGCAAAAACAATAATGTAAAGGTTATCTATCCCTGGGAAATTTATAATCTGCCCGAGTAATGAACAATATATCCCCGCTGTATTAAACTTGTATACCGATTGAAAGACCCCGCAGAACAACATTCCATACAGTTTATATTCAAAAGAAAAAACCATCAAACAGACAATTAAGCGGTAGAAAAAATAAATTTCTCTTGATTTTTCTTTGAAACTTTGTTATACTATTATTGCTGAAAGTTGTTTTCTAACAAGAGGTGAAAAAAATGTCCGCTTTAACAAAAAATCAAGTCAGAGTTCCAGCCAATGAGTTATCTAA
>JAHJSO010000078.1 GCA_018830385.1 Elusimicrobiota bacterium
GAAGATGCGTCCGCAATTTACTGGAACCCCGCAGGGCTGTCCGCCCTGAAATATACGGATATTTCCTCGTTTTACACGAGCCCCCGGAGAGACACCTCCTACGGTTTTACCGGCATCGCCCTGCCGACGAAGGATTCGGGAAATTTCGGCACGGGCGTCGCTTACCTTGATACGCGCGACACGAGATTCATCAATGAAAGATACGATACCGCCGGCAATTCCGGGGTTGCGTCCGAGTTTATGGCTGTCTTTTCTTATGCAAGGAATGTATCACGCTACTGGCTTGGTGGCGCCAATGTGAAGTTCATAAGGCAGTCGGTTTATAATAAATCCGAATCCGGGCTGGGCATTGACCTCGGCGGTATTTATAACGCAGGTGACAGGTTAAAGCTGGGGTTGAACGTCAGGAACATAATTCAACCCGCCGTAAGACAAAAGACACGCGATACCTTTTATCCGGTGGACATAACATTAGGGTGCGGTTACCGGCTCCTACCCGCTGACACCTGGACGCTGTCTCTTGACGTTAACAAAACGCCGTCCAGGGACGTAAAATTTTTAATCGGAAACGAGTTCACTCTCTGGAAATATCTTAACCTGAGAGCGGGTTTCAGCGACACGGATTTGAATGCAGGGCTGGGTTTTAGAATCTATACGCCCTTTGGACTGTTAGGCATTGATTACGTCTATGCCCGGAGCAACGATGCGGCCAGCTCGGTTTACCCCGATACTTTCCACGGAGCAGGGTTCAACCTGCGTTTTGGCGAGAGGATGTCCGTTGAGGCCTCCCTGCCGGAGAATGAGTCGGAACTTTATGAGGTTATGCGTATCGCGACGGAGAAAATGAAAAAAATCCGGGGGGATGCTGAACTGCTGGTTCCTGGAATAACGCAGCCGTTTAAAGCGGAAAAGACGGATGAGCCGCAGCAGGATATGAAAGACGTAATCCGGGAACTTATCAGGAAATATTCCGGCATGGCGCATGAGTCGTTTAATAAAGGGGAGTTTACAGAATCAATCCAGCACTGGAAAGTAGTGCTGAACCTTGACCCTGAAAACATTGACGCTTTTTCCTACATTGACGCTGCAAATAAAAACATTGAACAACTGGGGAAAGAAAAACTGGTGAATATAAAACAGAAAAAAATTGACAATCTCCTGAACCAGGCGAGGTATTATGAAATAAAGGGCGAAATGAGGGAAGAATTCAATGTGTGGCAGAATATACTCGCCCTTGACCCTGAAAACATAGAGATAAAAAATAAAATCAGGGATAAGATAAGTAAATTAAAAACCAGAATCAGGGAACTGACAGAAACCCGTTATGCGGAAGGACTTAAGAAATACCAGAACGGGGATTTACAGGGCGCGATATGGGAGTGGGAAATCGTCCTGAAACTTAACCCGGCGCACCTGCCCGCCAGGAACGCCATGGAAAAGGCGAAAGCAGAACTCGCCCTGAAAGTTAGATAACCCGCCCAACCATATTCCTGAATTTAATCATCCTTGACAAATCGCAAATTATCTTGTATAATTTTTACTGAAATCAAATGTCCCTTCTCACTAAATTCTCCATTTTTGTCACGTTGTTAATAATCGCCGTCGTCGCTTCAATAAGTTTTTTCATTTTTGTCTCACAGAGACAATTGCTTGAAATTGAGATGCACGATTCGCGGACAAAATCAATTAAGAACGTTGCGCAGATAGCGAAAGAATCAGTCATTACGAAAGACGATTTGCTCCTGCTCAATTACCTTACGCTCGTTAAGAACACCACAAAGACACTCGTCTCATACGCTGTCGTTGACGACAACAAGATAATAATCGCCCACAGCGATGCGGAATATATCAGAAAAAAGATGGCGCCACCGCTCCCGGAAGACAATAATATCCTTTCACTTTCAGAGTCCGTGGTTGTCGGGAACAGGACAATAGCGACTGTTTTTATGAATTATTCCGTCCCGGAGTTAAAATCAATAATTAAAAAACAACTGGTCCACACGGGCAACAGAATTCTCATTATCGGCGGGCTTACGTTGCTCGCTGGTATATTCGTTTCTCTGGTATTCGCACACACGCTTACATCACCCGTTATGAAACTTGCCGAGGGGGCCCGGCACATAGGCCGGGGCAACCTTAATACCCGCCTGGACATAAAGACGAACGATGAAATCGGCCATCTCGCGCGGGAGTTCAACAATATGGCTGAAAAACTCCTTGAACTTGACAGGATGAAGGACGATTTTGTCTCATCTGTAACGCACGAGTTAAGGTCGCCACTGGGCGCAGTTGAAAGTTACGTTAACCTTATGCTGGACAACAAAACAGAACTTGAGGAGAGGGGAAGGGACCATTTGATAAGAATCAAAAACAATACTGCACGCCTGGGGAGGTTCATTGACGACCTGCTGGACGTTGCGAAGATAGAGAGGGGAGCGATGGTTATAAAGAAGGAGCCGGTAAGCATCGTGGCGCTGATACAGGAAACAGCCGGCTTTTTTAACCTCCAGGCGCGCCAGCAAGACATAGAGTTGAAAACAAAAATCCAGGACGGCCTGCCGACGGTCCACGCCGACCCCGACCGTATCCGCCAGGTACTGATAAACCTCATAAGCAACGCCCTGAAATTTTCAGATAAGGGTGGGGAGATAAAGATAGAAGCGAAGATGGCCGACGCTGAAGACGGTCTGGAGGTATGTATTTCCGACTCAGGCGTGGGTATCCCTGCGGAAGAACTGGATAATATATTTGACAAGTTCCATCAGGTCCAGGCAGTCATTGAAAAAACAAAAGGACACAGGGGCACGGGACTGGGGCTTTCAATCGCAAAGGGCATAGTTGAGTCCCACGGCGGGAAAGTCCGGGTTGAAAGTAAGCCGGGCAAAGGCAGCAGGTTCTATTTTACACTGCCGGTATAAGTTATAGTATATCTATTTATGTATTGCGCCGGGGTAAAGGTTATTCCGTTCAACTTACTTATAACCCCGCGTGCAATATTTGACACTTGGCTATGCTATTATGCCGAAAGGTTGCACCTCCGCTATCTTGATTTTTTTCGTAAAATTGTGTAGAATATAGATTAGATGAACAATAAAAGCACACTGGCGGCAACGCCTGCCGTAATTTCCGTACTCCTCTTCCTGCTCATGGCGGTTTTTTCCGTTTCCGCTGTGTACGCTTACTCAACGGACAAGAAAGCCACGGACATATACTTTAACCTGGGCGTAAAAAAATACGCCAACGGCGATTTTGACGGAGCCATCCTTGATTTTGAGACATCCCTTAAAATGGACTCATCAAACAAAAAGGCCACGACCTTCCTCCTGAAAATGCTTGTTGACAGGGGCTCGGAATATTACCTGCAGAAAAAATTCACCCAGGCGATGCCTTTTATTGAACGGGCATACAAACTCGCCCCTGAAAACGAGGAAGTAAAGAAGATGTTCCTGCTTATGAAAGAGGAACAGGAGAAAAAGGAGAAAAAGGATACGCGCCAGCGTGCGGCTGTTGAAGAAGTAAAACCGCAGGAGATGCTGAACCTCTTTAACGAATTTCAGCAGAGACAGGAGAAGGTTATTGTTGACTATTTCGGTCCCCAGCAGAAAAACCTGCAGGACATGGTGTCCCGTTATGATACTGAAAGGAAGGAACTCCTGGCGGGGTTGGCGGAAAGCGGCAGGGAAGTAAGAAAGATAAGCAGGACCCTGCTCATTGGCGGCATGGGCGGGATATTATTCGTGGGACTGTTGATACTGGTAATCGGGATGTATATGAATTATATAAACGCACGGCGGGAAGCCATACTCCTCAGGCACCAGGAAAGTATTCTTAATGTAGTAAAAGACGAGTTCGTAGCCCTTGCAGGAGCGGCGCAGCAGGCAGCGGCGCTGTCCGACGGTTCAGGCAGGGCGTCGGCGAGGGAAATGATAAGCGACCCCAACCCGCACGTCAGGGCGAAGGGTATTGAGACGATAGAAGCGGAACTCGTTCAGGAGGAGCCGGAAGATGCAAGGTTAATTGCAGAGAAACTCCTCCAGCCGTTCCTTGAAGACGGCGACAACAGGGTCAGGGCGAACGCTGCAAAAACCCTGTACAGGTACAACAGGAAACTTGCAATCTCAACACTGCAGACGATGTTCAAGAGTGAAGACAAGCGGATGAGGACAGGCGCTGCATGGGCGCTGGGCGAAATCGGCGATGAGGAGTCGGCGGCGCTACTCCTGGAAAAGATAGGCGACCCCGACGAGCAGTGCAAGAAAACGATTACGGACTCCTTGAAGAAAATAGTTGATGCAGGCAAGTTGCCGGCTGAACTCTCGGGCAGGATTTCAAGGGAATTAAAATAAATGGAACTGGTCATACTTACAATTTTCGGTATAGCCGTAATAGGTCTTTCGTCTTACTTCGCGCTGATAAGGGAAAGGCCTAAAAACATTAACGACTATATCACCGGGTGGAAGTATTACGACGGGGAGAGCGTCTTCCCGCGTCTTAAAACGGGCGATATACTCCATTTAATGAGACAGTCCGATAACCCCCACGACAAGTACGCCGTAGAGATTTTTTCTTCGGAAGGCATAAAACTCGGTTTCATGTCCCGAGTGTACAGCAAGGTCGTATCCGACGCCCTGGCTGCAAAGAGGGTGGTAGTCGGGACTATTACGGAACTTAACCCTCCGCCCGAAGAACAGTTCAAGAGGGTAAAGGTGCAGGTGACCATCTATGGAAAAGTTTAAGGGCAAAAAGATTCTTGTAGTTGACGACGAAGAGGACTATTTAAACCTGGCGAAGACAATCCTTGAGCCGGAGGGATACAGCGTAATAACGGCGTCCGACGGGCTTATAGGGATGGAGAAACTTTCCCTGGAAAAACCCGATCTCTTAATACTTGACATAAACATGCCTGAGATAAACGGTTTCAATGTATGCGAGAAGATAAGGGCTTCGGGAGAGTTTAAACGCATACCCATAATAATGCTTACCGTCCGCAGGAAAGAAGAAGACAAAATAAAGGGGCTGGAAACGGGCGCAGATGATTACATCACAAAACCGTTCCACCCCAGGGAGTTAATAAGCAGGGTCAGGACGGTTCTCAGAAGGTCTGGATAAAGGATGGGCACAACAATTAGGAGGATAAACCGGTGGAAATGACAAGCAGGGTAACGCATCTAAGCAGAGTCATCGTGCATATACTCGGTATAATGGTGTTTGCGGTTTTTACGGCCGTTGGGGCGAATATTTACATCCCGTTGCCCTGGACACCCGTGCCGATAACCCTCCAGACATTTTCCGTTTTTCTCTCAGGGGCGGTCCTCGGAGGGACTTACGGCCCTCTTTCTATGGCGTATTACATAATGCTGGGGCTTGCCGGCATGCCGTTTTTCGCAGGAGGCAGCGCGGGGTTTGCAAGGATACTGGGGCCCACCGGCGGCTACCTGTTGGGTTTTGTAGTCGCTTCCTTCGTCATTGGCAAATTCATCGGAAAAAGACCCGGATTTTTCAATGCAGAACTGGTCCTTTTGTTCGGCATAGCGGTAGTTTATTTCTTCGGCGTCCTGCAACTCTGTATCGTTACCGGATTTTCCCCGGCTGATGCAATCATCAAGGGAGTCCTGCCCTTCCTGGCAGGGGACATAATGAAGACCTTTGTCGTTGCAGGCGTTTATTCAAAGTATCATTCCTTTTTCAAAAAAACATTCCAATGATAAAACTCCTCATAGCGGACGACCACGGTATTCTCAGACAGGGACTGACAGGGCTTATGTCGCCGGAAAAAGACATCAGGGTCGTAGGTGAAGCGACGGACGGCATTTCCGCAGTACGTCTTGCGGGGAAACTTAAACCCGACGTAATCCTGATGGACATAAAACTTCCCAAGTTGTCCGGGATTGAGGCGACAAGGAAAATACTGGGGAACGACGGGGGCAAGGGAATCAAGGGGAGTAATGGGAGAAAGGGGAGTAATGCCGCCAGGTCGAAACGCAAGCCGGGGATACTGATCCTTTCAATGTATGACGACGAGGAGCACGTAATGGACGCCATGCGGGCAGGGGCGACGGGCTATATCGTAAAGTCAAGCCCGATATCGGAAATCATAAAAGCGAT
The DNA here is from genome assembly GCA_018830385.1 of Elusimicrobiota bacterium. Taxonomy (GTDB): domain Bacteria; phylum Elusimicrobiota; class Endomicrobiia; order CG1-02-37-114; family JAHJSO01; genus JAHJSO01. Next base: position 6,106 of record JAHJSO010000078.1, read on the forward strand.
AAGGAGCGTCAGCAGGGGAGAAATCTCAATCCAGGGTTCCCTTACCCGCACCTTCATCAAGACCTTAAGAGACCTGCCCTACGAACCTTCACGCAACCTCACCGGCCGCGAGATACAGATTCTGAAGTACGTATCAATGGGCTACTCAAACAAAAAGATTGCAGGCACGGTCTATTCAGCCGAAAAGACGGTGAAAAACCAGTTGAACGCGGCCTTCCGGAAGTTAAACGTTGAAAACAGGGCAGCGGCCGTCCGGGAAGCAATCAAA
>JAHJSO010000079.1 GCA_018830385.1 Elusimicrobiota bacterium
CCTATATTGTGAAATGCCAAAATTGTTTTTTTACCCAGGTTTAATGCCTTATTATATTCTATACCATATCCACACAGACGCAAAAATCTTAGCAAAAATGCAAGGTAGATTTTTTCAGGGTTTTTTGCGTGCGATAAAAGTTCATAAGTCCGCAAAAGTAAAAAATATTTCTTTTCATTCTTGTCTAATTCCGCTGTGAGCAGGTCAGCCGCCTCTGCAACCTTACAGGCGAAGGTATAACGGAGGACATCCTTCTTTACGTCCGGGAACATGTTTTTCAACTCCCCGCCGACAACCCTCACCCTGCCTGAATTCCCGTGATTTACGTACAGCATAAACTCACACCGGCTTATCGGCTCGGTCAGTGAAAGCATCCGGGCGGACACCCTGCATGAGCCGGTCGCAACGGGCCTTACCTTTCCGATGTCACGCGTCCATACGCAGATTTGTCTGTCCGCCTCGTTTATCGTCCTCCTGTTTAATACAATCCCGTCGGTTACGTGATACATAATGTTCTCCCGGAATAAATAACTGCCGACTAAACCGGTAACCCTGCTTAAGCCGGAAGAAAATTCACGCCCCGGCCGGCGTCGCATATTAAAAAAGCATGGCGGCAAACGCAAGATACGTAAAAATACTTATTATATCAGTGGCAGTGGAAACAAAGGGCGCGGTTGCAACAGCAGGGTCAATATTCAGCCGCTTAAAAACCATCGGCAGAAGCGCCCCCAGCGTGGCGGCGATACTCATTGAAGTGAATATCCCAAGCCCGATGACAAATCCAAACTTTAATGTGAACCGGCCGGAATGAATTATGTTTGCAATTGTTCCGAGCATCAACCCGTATAAAAAACCGAGAAAAACGCCAACCCTTAGTTCCCTGTAAACCATTTTCCAGACCTGCCTGATGTCAATTTCCCCTGTTGCAAGACCACGCACAACTATTGTTGACGATTGCGTCCCGACATTGCCCCCCATACCCGCTATAACGGGAATAAACGCCGCTATGGCGAGTATTCTGGACATAGTCGGCTCAAAAAATGAAATTATTGACGACGTTATGAGTCCGCCTATCCATGTCGCAAACAGCCACGGCATACGAAGGCGGATTACTTTTGTAACAGACCCCGTGGTGAGGTCCTCAGGTCCAGTCCCCGCCATCTTCGTTATATCCTCCGTGGCTTCCCTGTTAATTATATCAATTATATCGTCAACGACTATAACCCCTATCAGATGGTTCCTGCTGTCAACAACGGGTGCAATTGATATGTCGTATTTTGAAAACATCCTCGCTGCTTCCTCCTGTGAGGCGTACGGGTCAATCTTTATTACAGCCACAGGTGTCATAATTTCAGACACCTTTATGTCAGGGGGCGAACCGACAAGTTTTCTGAGAGTAATCCCTCCCAGAAGGATATTGTCTTTATCAGTAATATAAAACGCATGGAGTGCTTCAGCGCGGTGGAGCCGGGCGATTTTTTGAATATGTTCCAGCGACTGTTTTGCCGTCGTATCGGGTTGCAGTGTTATAAATCTGGCATGCATTACCTTGCCCGCGGAACCATCGGGATAGTCCATTACCTCCTGAACCCTGCTTGCATCTTCTTTTTTGAGAAGGGAGAAGAATTTTTTCTTAATACGGGGAGACAATTTTTTAAAGAGTTTCGCCTTTTCATCCGTCGTCATCTCATGCAACACATCAGTTGCGGACTGCTCCTCTGAGTTCTCCAACAGAAAATACTGATCGGAAAAATCCAGGTCCTCAAACACCTCAACCGCCCGCCTTGTATCCAGCAACTTAAACAAAATAAGTTTTTCGTCGGCGGCAAAATTGAACCAGCCCTCTGCCATGTCAACGGGATGTATTTCCCTGAGCATCTTTTTTAAAACAGCGTACTCCTTTGAGCATAGCAACGATTTTAATTCAGGTATAAAGAGCGCCCATGATTGAATGGATTTATTATTCATTTTTTGTTATTTTAACCCTGCTGACCTTTTTTCTGTCCGCCTCAATTATTTCTATCGTGGTGTTCTTCCAGTTCAGTTTTTCACCGACGGATGGTATTCTGCCGGATACAGAAATTATCCATCCGGCGATAGTACTGAAGGACTCGCTCTGGGGCAGGTTAATCTTTAGTTCGGAATTTATATAACTGATCGGTTCCCGTGCCCCTACTATCCAGCCGCCGGACGGCGATTCAATTATTCTCTGCTCGTGAATATCATATTCGTCATATACCTCTCCGACTATTTCCTCCACTATATCTTCTATGGTAATCAGCCCCGTCATAAGACCGTACTCATCCACAACTATCGCCAGATGGTGTCTCCCCTGCCTGAATTCATGCAGCAGCGATCCGATGGGCGCCGTCTCCGGCACAAAATATGCTGGACGGATAAGGTCGTCCAGAACAAAAAGCGAACTTGTCCTGCGTGAAATAATGAGATCTTTGGCATAGATAATGCCCGTTACGTTATCAACTGTCCCCTTGTAAACCGGTACCCTTGAATACCTGCTCGCCAGGACGTGCTCTACGGCATTGTCAAACCCAGCGCCATAATCAATTGCGAAAACGTCCGAACGCGGGACCATCACATCCTTTATTTTTGTTTCCGTAAACCTTAATATGTTCGTCAACATCCTATAATCCTTTTTTGA
>JAHJSO010000080.1 GCA_018830385.1 Elusimicrobiota bacterium
TAAGCATTTTTAACCTCCTTACCTGACGATCTGTAACCATTCAAACCTCCTTTTTTATCGGTTTGAATAGTTTACCACCCCTACTTAATTTCGGGAATTCTAATTGTCGTCAGCCGGGTATTATAATTGTCGCTCATCACCGGCAAACTCAAGGCCGCTATCGCCATCATAAAAGCCAGCGCTGTTCCCAGAGGAATACCCTTTTGAAACAAAACAACAGCAATAGGCACAATCGCGGCACAGCTTCCATACATGGGAATCCCTAAAATTGTCGCTATAGGCACTGAGAAAACTCCAGTTTTACCAACAATTGACTGTATTACCAGTGAGATTCAGGGCTCAATCTGAAAACATCATAAACCAACCAATCAGAAAATTTTAGCAGCACGGCTTCCCTTTATCATTATTTGAGTTGTTACAACAGCTGGCGCCTTTTGCCTGTTCTTCTAATTTTTTGTCTAATTTATCCATTATTTTCGCGATAAAACCCTTTTTGTTTTTTGCTTTCTTCCCTTGTTTCTCATTTTGTTTATCAGACATATTCTCCCTCCTTTTCATTATTCATTAACGATTTTAAACCAGCCTTTTGTTCTAAGACAAATTTTAACCAACATCAGCATCACCGGGACTTCGATCAAGACTCCAACTACCGTCGCTAGTGCCACTCCTGATGAAAGCCCAAACAGCATTGTCGCTGTGGCAATAGCAACCTCAAAATGATTGCTTGCACCAATCATGGCCGAAGGAGCCGCATCTTCGTAACTTAATTTTAACTTCTTTGCCATCCAGTAAGTGATTGCGAATATTAAGCATGTTTGAATAAAAAGCGGTATCGCGATCCATAAAATCGTCAGCGGTTGAGCAAGGATAACCGCGCCTTTGAAAGAAAACAAAAGAACCAACGTAAAAAGCAAGGCAATTATTGAGACTGGTGAGAGTACGTACAAAAATTTCTCATTAAACCACTCTATGCCTTTATGCGATATGATCCACTTCCTCGAAAAATAACCGGCAATAAGCGGTAGCGCAACATAGATTGCAATTGACAACAGCAATGCCTGCCAGGGAACCGGCATACGTCCTACACCAAGCAAAAATCCGCCAAGTACACCGTAAAGTAAAAGCATGGTCAATGAATTAATAGCTACCATTACAAGCGTGTGCCCATCGTTTCCTTTAGAGAGAAATCCCCAGACTAAAACCATAGCTGTACAAGGAGCAATACCAAGCAGAATGCACCCGGCGAAATAACTACGCCATAGAGGAACTTGTAACACCTTTAGGCCTTCATGCATAATAACTGTGCCTACACCATGAATAGACCCTAAATCCCAATCCGCTCCAGGCGGTAATCTAACAAGATCAACCGCTCCAACTCCAATCAAACCCTTGAACAAAACACCTAAAAAGAAAAAAGCAATGGCATACATCGTAAAGGGTTTTATTGCCCAGTTTACAAATAATGTTAATCCAACAGGTTTGGGTGATTTTCCGGCCTTAATGACCTCGGCAAAATCAATTTTTACCATAATCGGATACATCATAAAAAACAAACAAATCGCGATTGGTATTGAAACGACCGGCGCCCCGTTTACATAAATAGCTAGCCCATCAAGAAACTTTGCCGTCTCAGGAGCTGCCTTACCTATTAAAACTCCTAAGCCAATGCACGCAAATACCCATACAGTAAGATATTTTTCAAAAAAACCTAACTTTCGATCCCCCATATTACTCCTTAAGTTTACAACATCCACCCTCTATCTTTATTGCCTTAATATTTACTAACGCATCAGCTATTTTTTTATTTGCTGAGTCTAAAATACGTAATACCGTCGAACGGTGGACTTTCATCATTTAACTTATGGGGACAGCTGTCTCCTTTTTCTTCCTTTTCCTTTGTCCCCTTTTCCTTTCACCCCCGGAAATCCTTTACAAGATGCTCATAATAATATGAGCCCAAATAAAATATGCTCCGGCCACAATAAATATAATTCCCGTGATTTTCTTCGTGTACCGTTCAAGCGTAGACATCTTATGGAACCAACGCGAAACAGATGAAATGCCCAGCGCAATTCCTATCGCGAAAATCATAACGGGCAGGGCTGTTCCTACACCGTATAAAATGGGAAATATGATTCCGATTTCACTCTTCAAAGCCAGAGGAATCAAACTACCAAAGAACAAAGCCGCTGAAGTAGGACAAAAAGCTAAAGCAAAAAGAAAACCCAGGGCAAACGCGCCTTTTGTTCCAGCTTGCGCCAACCTTTCTTGTTTCTCAGAAGATATGCTAAATCCCGATACATTAAGTCTTAAGAACCCCAGTAAAAATAACCCTACGATAACAAGAATCGGACCCAACGCCTTATTCATATATCTTTGCAAAAACTGAGCAATAACCGGCACACTGTGCAAAGAACTAATAATAATGACTCCCAATACCGCATAGGCAACCATCCTACCTAAACTATATGCTACCGCAGACCATAATACCGCTTTTATATGGAGTATTTTTTTTGATAAATATGAAACGGCTGCAACATTTGTAGCAAGGGGACAAGGGCTAATGGAAGTTAGTATACCAAGCCATAAAGCTGTTCCAAAAGCTATTAATATTCCACTCATTCTAATTCCTTTAGATATTTATTTACTTCATCCCTAATATAGTTAAAAAACTGTGTTTCATCTCTTAAATAATCCCACACACCGACAAGATTCTCATATTTAATCTCCTTCCCATCTTTTACTAAGGAAACTACTACTGACCGGGTGTAAAGCTGATAGTCAGTAAGGAAGTGCTGATTTTGCTTCTTGTCTGTATTTACCGGCTTAAATATTAACTTGCCGGAACTCAACTCATTGTTAAAATATTGTTCTATTGCTTCTTTGGTATATTGTTCGATTCTGTAACAATTCGAGCACCTAAAGTTCCCATGGAAATAATAAACCATCGCGCAATTTTCCGGGCTGTTGTTGACCTCGCTAGTGTCTTTTGCTGATGCACATCCTGTCAAACAAAAACTTATAATGGAGAAGAAAATAAATAAAAAAGATAAAAATCTTTTACCCATATTAACTCCTTTTTGTTTTACTGATTAACTTCTATTAGTTTCTTTTTTATCTCATCAAGTGTTGGTATTCTCCCGGCAGCCTTTACTATGCCATCAATAACCAGCGCCGGAGTTGTCATTACCCCATAATCAGTTATCTTCGCAATATCTTCCACTTTTACAATTTCTGCCTGCAGGCCTAATTCGTCGACCGCAGCCTGGGCATTTTCATAAAGTTTTTTGCATTTGAAACAACCCATTCCTAAAATTTCGATTCTCATCTGCAAGCACCTCCTTTTCAAAGCAATTAACCTTGATTTTCTTTTATGCTAAACACCTTTACCCATATAAAAGCAAACAGCGCATAACGCAAACCTGTGTTGCCGCTTTATTGACACATCTTCCATCACTTTACAAAGTACCCAAAAATTAACCCGCTGATAGTAGCCATAACAACTACCAAGCTTACATATACAACGGTTTTTTTTGTCCCAATAATTCCTCTGATAACGAGCATATTCGGTAAACTTAGCGCTGGCCCTGCTAAAAGGAGTGCTAAAGCCGGGCCTTTGCCCATACCCGCGCCAATTAACCCCTGTAATATCGGAACTTCGGTTAAAGTGGCAAAATACATAAAGGCGCCGGCAATCGAAGCAAAAAAATTAGCAAATAAAGAATTGCCGCCGACTAATGTTGTTATGAATTTTGATGGTATTATTCCTTCTCCGCCCGGCCTTCCCAAAAGCAGTCCAGCGATTAATACTCCCCAGAATAATAACGGCATAATCTGATTAGCAAAATTCCAGCTCGCTTTTGTCCATTCTTTAAGTTCATTTTTCTTAAACCACCTTGTAAGCATAATGCCGAGTGTGATTAAAAAGGTTGATGTAATATACCATTTTAATACAAAAATAAGACTCCAAAGCCCGGTATCCCCTGCTTGCGGTTTTCCCCAGTTAGCAAAAACCAAAATAGATACCATAAAAACAAAATAAAGGGCATTCTTCCATAAAGGTCTTTCTTCTTTTTCTTCGCCGGCCGTAAATGAACCATTCGCGTGGCGGGCTTTTTCTTCTTTAATAAATATAAAATGCATTAGGAGCCCTACAATAATACTAAAGACAACAGCCCCTATTGCCCTAGCTAGGCCTAGTTGCCACCCCAAAACCCTGGCAGTTATAATAATCGCTAATACATTTATTGCCGGGCCGGAATAAAGAAAGGCAATTGCCGGGCCTAACCCAGCGCCTCGTTTATATATTCCTGAAAACAAAGGTAAAACTGTGCAGGAACACACGGCAAGAATGGTCCCGGAAACAGAAGCAACACTGTAAGCAAGTATTTTTTTTGCCTGTGCGCCAAAATACTTAATGACCGCCGCTTGTTTTATAAACACAGAAATTGCGCCGGCGATAAAGAGCGCCGGCACAAGACAAAGCAATACATGTTTCCGTGCGTACCATTTAACCAATGCTATTGACTCGAAAATTGGATTTCTAAACGGCAGAAGTTCTACCGGAAAAAAATAAAAGCAAAAGAATACAGCTATGATTAACGAAAACTTATTTTTTTCTTTCATTGTTTTCTCTTTTTAACAATCTTGCAACATCCACCCTCTATTTTTATTGCTTTAATATTTACTAAAGCGTCAGCAATTTTTTTATGCGCACACTCAAGAATTCTTGAAATCGTGGAGCGGTGTACGCGCATTTTTTTTGCTACTTTTTCTTGATCCAATCCTTCTAAATCGGAAAGTCTTATAGCCTCAAATTCATCAATAGTTAAAACAACCCCTTTAAGTTTACTTAGAGGTTTACACTGGGGCCGAAAGCACTTCTCCCCCGGTTCACATTTTATCCATCGTATCTTTTTAGGCCTCATAATCTCCTTTCGCATTACGCACATATGTGCACTATACTTTAATATAAACTCGCCATGATGTCAATAAGAAATTATGGGGTGTGATTACAATATCAAGATGTTAAGTTTTTAGTTTTAGGGAAGATCGGTGTCCCTCGATTTTTTTAATGCCCAATGCCTTTTATCATGAGAAGAGCGTGAGGGATGAGGTCCAAAATGGCGGTCAAAGATTCCTTTGCCCCTTTTGGGCTGCCGGGTAAATTAATTATTATTGAGTTTCCCCTTATGGCGCTTATTCCTCTTGAAAGCACGGCATTCTTTGTTTTTTTTACGCCTTCTAACCTCATAAATTCAGATATCCCGGGAATTATCCTCTGGGATATTTTCCTTGTTGCTTCAGGAGTTACGTCTCTGGGGCCTAAACCTGTACCGCCGGTAGTAAGCACAAGGTCTATTTTTAACTCATCGCAATAATACAAAAGCTTCTCTTGTATTAAATCTACTTCGTCGGAAACTATATCATACCGGA
>JAHJSO010000081.1 GCA_018830385.1 Elusimicrobiota bacterium
CAGGGAGACGGACAACCATGGGTATTTTTACAGGTATGCCCCTGTTTTCATAGAGGAGGACTTCGTGCTTGAGGCGAACATCTTTGATTTGCTTGCCGCATTCAAGGACGTCCTTACGCATTTACCGGCAGATGTCAAGGAAATCGTCTATGAGGAAATTCCTGTAGAGGAGAAGATAAGGGAAATCATCTCCTTGTTAGGGAAAGCCCCTGCGGACGGCCACGGCAGGAAATTCCTGAATTTCAGGGGAATAATGGAAAAGGAAAGAACCCGCCTCGGTATAATCGTTCTTTTCATCGCCATGCTTGAACTCGTCCGCCTGAAACAAATTGTGGCGAGGCAGTCAAAAATCTTCGGAGAAATAAGGGTTTATCTCGTGCAGGATTAAAAATGGAAAAAAAAGACATAGGGAAAATTCTTGAGACGCTTTTTTTTATAACTGACCAACCCGTCTCCGTTGAACAACTGAAAGATATATTTGACGGACAGGTCAGCGAAGAGACGTTAAAAGAGGTAATCTCCTGTATTAAACAGGAATACGCAGACAGGGACTCACCCATTGAATTGAGGGAGGTCGCAGACGGGTTCCAGTTTTCCACGAAGCCCGCGTTCAGCCAGTGGGTAAGGAAATTATTCAAGGACAGGACAACGCTAAGGTTGTCGGTATCCGCGATTGAAACACTTTCAATCGTCGCTTACAAACAGCCGGTTACGCGTGCGGAGATTGAGGAGATAAGGGGGGTTGAGGTTACCGCCGTCCTTGAGACGCTCCTTGAGAGGAAACTTATAAAAATATCAGGCAGGAAAGAGACGGTCGGAAGGCCGCTCCTGTACGTCACTACGGGTGAATTTATGAGATATTTCGGGTTGAGAGGACTGGGCGATTTGCCCTCGCTTGAGGAGTTCGCCGCTTCTGAGACGGCGACACCGCAGCAAGAGACGCCACGGGAGCCGGAGGAGTCCGGATACAAGGAAGAACCCGGTGAAACCGAAGGTAATACCTGACGGCGGACCAGAAAAGAGGGGAATAAAATGGGCATAGGAAAATTTTTTATTCGCAAGAGAAGGGACTTTATGATGATGCTGCACAGCCAGTCGCTGAAGGTCAACGAGGCGATGAGGGCGCTGCATCAGTTTGTGCTTGACCCGACGAAAGAAAAATCCGAAAGGGTAATACACCTTGAAGAAGAAGCGGACGAACTTCGCAGGATTTTAATTGACGAACTGAACAAGTCCTTCGTTACGCCGATTGACAGGGAGGACATTTTCATACTCTCAAGGACAATAGACGACATGGCTGATTATGCAAAATCAACCGTTGAAGAGATGCTGTTGTTCAACGTCCGGGTTGACAGGCACATTGAAAAGATTGCCGAGGCGATGTGTAGCGCCTCAAAGGAAATAGCTGCCGCCATAGGGTGCATGATGACCCACCACGGGGTGTGCCAGGAGCACATTGTCCGCGCGAAGAAAACCGAGAACTTCATTGAGCACAGATACAGGGAAGGGCTTGCAGAGTTATTCAAAAACCCGGATATCATTACAATTTTCAAGACGCGCGAGATTTACAGGCACCTTTCAAATGCGGCCGACAAGGCGGACGAGGCCGCAGACATTATCGGCGATATTGTTGTAAAAAAGTCATAGTAAAAACGTCATAAGTTCCGTAAAACAAGGAGAATATATCTATGCGAGAACTCAGAAGGGATCCCGTGATAGGCAGGTGGGTGATTATATCCTACGAGAGAGGCAAAAGGCCTTCGGTTGAATACGAGAAAGAACCCGAGAACGATTCGTCAAAGACCTGCCCTTTTTGCCCGGGCAATGAGCACCTGACGTCGTCTGAAATTATCGCTTACAGGCAGGCGGGGACGCAGAAAGACAAACCGGGCTGGTGGGTAAGGGTTATCTCGAACAAGTACCCGGTACTCGGAATTGAGGGCAGCATTAAGAGGTATGGCGAGGGGATGTATGATAGGATGGACGGTATAGGCGCTCACGAGGTTATAATTGAAACCGCCGAGCATAAAAAGGAACTGCCTGATTTGGACGACAAGAGGGCTGAGGACATAATATGGGCTTACAGGGACAGGATGGTTGACTTAAAAAAGGACATGCGGTTTGAATATATCCTCATATTCAAGAACCGCGGCAAGGCGGCAGGCGCCACTCTTGTCCACCCGCACTCCCAGCTGATAGCCCTGCCGATGGTTCCTGTCAGGGTCAGGCAGGAGCAGTCGGGTGCGAAGAGTTATTTTGATTACAAGGAAAGGTGCGTCTTTTGCGACATCATTGTTCAGGAACTTTCCAGCCCGGAGAGGGTCGTGTCCGAGAACGATGATTTTGTGGCCTTCTGTCCTTTTGCTTCAAGGTTCCCTTTTGAAATGTGGGTTATGCCGAAAAAACACGACTCCCAGTTTGACGATATCCAGAAACCGGAGGTGTCTTCCCTAACGCAGATATTAAAGATGGTCCTTTCAAAGTTGAACCGACTTCTTGGCAACCCGCCCTACAACTATTTACTCCACACGAGCCCGTTGAGGGTGTCAAAAGTGCCTTATTACCACTGGCATATTGAGATAATGCCGAAACTTACAAAGGTGGCGGGTTTTGAGTGGGGCACGGGTTTTTATGTGAATCCTACTTCACCCGAGGAAGCAGCGAAGTTTTTGAGAGAGGTAGAATAGCAATGAAAATTGCAATTACGTCTTTTGAATGCGTCCCCTTTGTTAAAGTGGGGGGACTGGCTGATGTGGCGGGGACACTGCCCGGGTTCATAAAAAAGAAGGGGATAGACGTCCGGCTGTTCTTACCCCTGCATAAAAAGATTGACAGGAAAAAACACCGCATTAAGCCGATGAAACAGAAACTCCTTGTCCCGGTGGGAGACCATCTGGAGGAGGGGTACGTCTGGCAGGCGAAACTGCACGGCAGCATCCCCGTGTATTTTATTGAAAACGAGAAATATTTCGGCAGGGACGACATATACAGGACGTCAACCGGAGACCACCCCGACAACCCGTTCAGGTTTGTGTTTTTCAGCAGGGCGGTGCTTGAGTGCTGTAAGTCGGTTGATTTTAAACCGGACGTTATCCACTGCAACGACATGCAGACGGGACTGATCCCGGCATATCTTAAAACCCTTTACAGGATAGACGCATTCTTCAGCAGGGCAGCCACCGTCTATACGATACATAACATCGCCTATCAGGGGATTTATCCTGTTGATGTGTATCCTGTGGCAGGGTTCGGTTGGGAGGATTTTGTTCCGGCGAAGTTTGAATATTTCGGCCAGATGAATTTCATGAAAGCAGGGATTGTTTATTCCGATAAGATTACGACCGTCAGCCCTACTTATGCAAACGAGATAAGGACCACGAACCATCACGGCAGGGGGCTTGAAGGCGTGCTGGCTGGCCGGCAGAAAGACCTTACCGGAGTCATTAACGGAATTGATTATAAAGAGTGGGACCCGTCCGCGGACGCGGGTATCAAAGCCCGTTACTCCGTTTCGGGCAGGGAGGGAAAGGGTGAGTGCAAGAGAGACCTGCAGGAAACCCTGAATTTACCCGTGTCCGAAGTTGCAGTCCTCGCCATGGTCTCCCGTCTGGATTGTCTGAAAGGCATTGATATCCTGTGTGAAATTTCAGAGAAGTTGCTGCAGTTGCCTGTCCAGCTGGTTATTCTCGGCACGGGGGACAAGGCCTACCACGATTTACTGACGGTCATTTCAAAAAAATACCCGAAAAAATTCTCGTTGAATTTAAGGTTTGACAACCCCCTTGCCCACAAAATATACGCGGGCAGCGACGTGTTCCTTATGCCCTCTATGACTGAGCCGTGCGGGCTCGGCCAGATGATAGCAATGAGGTACGGGACAATCCCCGTCGTTCACAGGACGGGAGGGCTTGCTGATTCTGTTGCAGAATTTGACCCGTCGACGAAGAAGGGGACGGGGTTTCTTTTCAGCGATTACAAGGGTGTGTCCCTGTATGGGGCAATAAAGAAGGCCCTGGATATTTTCAGGAATAACGAAGAGTGGCCGTCGCTCGTTAACAACGCAATGAAACATGACTTCTCGTGGGATAAACCGGTAAAGGAGTATGTTAAGGTTTACAGGAGCGCAATAAAAAAATAATGTTTAAGGTAAAGAGCGCGATTATTATCATACTGCTGGCGGTCCTGCTCGTCTGGGCGGCCAGGCAGACATACAAAAGGATTAAATACGACGCCCGCAACAATGCCGTTGAGGTGTGCGTTGATTTATCCGGGGTACAGCGATACTGCCAGAGTATGCTCTACGATACGGGTAATTTCCTTGAACGGCTCAGGACAATGGGAGTAAGTTCTATTGTAATTTCCGAAGAGACGATTGACTCGCTTGAAAGAGCGAACAAAATAGTTTATTTTTCGGGAGCGGACGTAACAAAGTACAAAATGATGGGAGTGCTCACCCCTGCCGCATCCATTTCACCGGATACCATCGTCCTGTCTGATGCAAAATTCGCTGAATACATAAACTCTGTCTGGACGGAGAAGACGGGCAAAAAACTGCACGAGACAAGGGCGTGGGGTTACAGGTTCTATAAAGTGAACCCGGCCATGAAAGATAGCGGGTGGGGTTACCTGCCCGAAAATATTTCCCTCGCCCGGGAATATGATTTTGGGATAATATATAAACCGTACAAAAAATTCCGGGTGCCGCGCTCCCTGCCTGAAAATTTTTCAATGATACTGTTTACCGACGTCCAGACGTTTGATGCCGACCGTCTTCAGAACGTCCGGATAGGCGTTATAGAGGCGTCTCCCGAAGAGAGGGCGTTTTCGGGAGACCTTGTGCCGCTGAAAGAAAATGTTTTCAGGGTGCATACCATTGAAACGGCGGAGTTGTCCCGGCTCCCCGTCATCACGGGAAAATTTATAAACAGGTGGCTGAGGGCAGTCAGGGAGAGAAATTGCAAGGTACTTTACATAAACCTAATAGATGAATTAGGCGTTGAAGAAAACCTGAATTATGTCCGCAGTGTTTGCGCTAGGGTTAAGGACAGCGGCTATTCGCTCACCCGGACAGGGCGGCAGTCCATAATCAACGGCGTTCCTGCATCTGCCGGTAAGTTTCTGGCGTTTTTGTTTTCAATTGCAGGGCCTGTGGCATCGCTTTACTGGCTACGGAAGAGCGGGGGCAATTACATCCTGAAGTTCTGGCTTTTTTGTCTCGCAAGCATTCTCACGGGCATTGTTGCATCGTCTTTTATTTCCCGCACCGAATTTTTTTTAAAACTGGACCAGTTCAGAGGGGTTAAACTGGCAATGATTGTCCCGTTCATTCTTTCTGTCCCCGTATTATTCAACTTAGACGAACTCAGAAAGATGCTGGATAAAACCGTTAATTTCAAATCCCTGCTTATATTCCTCGCCGTGCTTTTTTGTCTGGCTGTCGTTATTGTCAGGAGCAACAACGTCCGGAGCATTATGGACGTTGAGGCGTTGTTAAGGGAAGGGCTTGAAACTGCGTTCATAATAAGGCCGCGTTTCAAAGAGTTCCTTTTCGGACACCCGCTGCTTCTGTTAGGGTTGGGGACGGGTTCAAAACTTTTGATACTCATAGGTTTTATCGGGCAGTTGTCAATTGTAAACACTTTTCTTCACCTGCACACTCCCGTATGGGTTTCGGTCGCCAGGGCCGTCCTGGGGGCGATAACCGGTTTCACAATTGGTTACTTAATCTTGTTCGTAGTGAAGAAATGTAAACACGGGCGCAATATATTAGGATGAGAATTCGCAAATAATGAAAAACGTGCTGATAGCCGGCTATTTCGGGTTTGGTAATGCGGGGGACGAACTGATACTTAACAGTATTATTGAGAACGTCCGCAAGGAAAAGGCCGGCGCAAAGATAACGGTTCTTTCAAACTCCCCGCTGGAAACGGCGATTCTATACGGCGTCACTGCCGTCAGCAGGTGGAATTTGCCCGGGGTAGCCCGTTCAATAAAGGCGTGCGATGTTTTTATCTCTGCCGGCGGGTTATACCAGGATAAAACGGGCAACCTCAGTTTATATTACTACCTGTCTCTTATACTTACAGCGAGGTTTTTCAGGAAAAGAATTTTCCTCTACGGCGTGGAGTTCGCGCCCATAAAACACAGTATAAATAAACTTATGATAAAATTTGTTATGGGCTTTATAGATAAAATCGGCGTCAGGTCGCAGGGTTCAATGGATTTCCTTAAAGGTATAGGCGTTGAGAAGAACGTCTTTTTAAGCGCCGACGCTTTGTTGCTCATGGATACGCTGCCGGCCAAAAAACAGAACCCGGACAGTCCCTCAGACAAACCTCCAGACAGGCCGAGGAAAATAGCGATGATATTAAAGAAGTCCACGCCGTATCACAGGGATTTGCTGGCGCAACTGTGTTCAGCGCTTTATGACAGGTTTTCAGCAGAGATTTATTTTGTCCCGTTCCACCTGGACAGGGACGTACATTTCTGTATTGACGTGGCGAATAAATTAAACTTTCCGACGCTGATTGAGGTTTTTAATAAACCGTCTGATTTGTTCGGGATACTGTCGGATATGGACCTCGTCGTAAGCCAGCGCCTGCACGGGCTGATACTGTCGTCGCTGTTGAAAATACCGATG
>JAHJSO010000082.1 GCA_018830385.1 Elusimicrobiota bacterium
AATGAGAGATTACAGTTCCCTGTGTCTTACGAATAGTTTTTAATTCTTTAATAAGATTTTCAGGCATTCTAACAGCCATTAATTTTGTCATCTTTACCACCTCCGCTATCTATTTATAGCATATTATAACAATTTTGTCAATAGATAAGTAAAAATATGTTTGTTATAATTTAAAATGTTAAAGTTTGTGTTTTTTTAATTTTTGAATTTTTTTACCAATAGTAGGTAAGGGCGGGTAAGACAAAGTTGCTGGGGGTGCATTCCAGGATTACTCTATATACTCCTTGAGCGCTTTGCTTCTCATAGGGTGGCGGAGTTTCCGAACCGCCTTCGCCTCTATCTGGCGGACCCTCTCCCTTGTGATTCCGAAGATTTCTCCGACCTCCTCAAGCGTCCTCGGATAACCTCCGTCAAGCCCGTACCTGCACTCAAGTATGTCGGCTTCCCTCTCCGAAAGACCCGACAGTATCTTTTTAATTTCTTCCCGGCGCAGGTATTCAAAAACCTTCTTTGCCGGATGGGGGCCCTTCTTGTCCTCTACAAAATCCCTCAGGAACGAGTCATCGTCCTCACCTATGGGAGTATCAAGCGAGATGGGTTCCTGTATCATCCTCAGGATGTGTTTTATTTTCTTAATTGAAACCTTCAGGTGGGTGGAATAATCATCAATGGTCGGTTCCCTGTCGTATGTCTGCTTAAACTTTTTGCACAGTTTCGCCATCTTTGACAGGAGTTCTTTCATATGCACGGGTATCCTTATGGTGCGCGCCTGG
This sequence comes from Elusimicrobiota bacterium, assembly GCA_018830385.1. Taxonomy (GTDB): domain Bacteria; phylum Elusimicrobiota; class Endomicrobiia; order CG1-02-37-114; family JAHJSO01; genus JAHJSO01. The sequence goes on from JAHJSO010000082.1 coordinate 774, forward strand.
TCGGCGATGGCGCGGTTTATTGACTGCCTTATCCACCATGTTGCGTAAGTGGAGAATTTGAACCCGCGCTTGTACTCAAACTTCTCCACCGCCTTTATAAGGCCTAAACTGCCTTCCTGAATTAAATCGGCTAATTCAAGCCCGCCGGGTATCAGGTGTTTTTTTGCGATGGAAACGACAAGACGCAGGTTTGCTTTTATAAGTTTAAGTTTGTCACCGAGTATTGAATTTTCAAGTTCGCGGATTTTATTGTGGATATTAAGGAGTTCTTCCTTGCTCAAAAACATTGAATGGTCAAACTGGCGCAGTTTCCTTGTGATGTTGTTTATGTTGACTATGGTCGCCTCTATGCCCGTAAGAGTGTAACCCGTGGCTTTCCTGAATTCGGCCGGGGAAATTTTCTTGCGCCTGCACTGGGTATATACTCTGACGAGTTCCGTATAAGGCATCTTGAACCTTTTTTCATACCTGTTGAGTTCTATGTCCCACTCCCTGAAACGGTTTGCGAGGGCCTTTATCTTATTGGTGAGCCGTTTGATTTTATCCTGGTTCAGGTTAAGGCAGATTATCTTGTCTATTATCCTGTGTTTCTCTTTCAATATCTCCTGTTCAAACATAGTGCGTTTCTTTTCCTGTAACCGCGAGGACCTGAGTAACCTCTCAAGTTTCTCAATCTTTTTTTCGCTCCTGTCTATAAACACAACCGTCTTTTTCATTTTCATCCGCATGCGGTATATCTGGCTCTTTGATTTCCTCCCGCGCGGCATGAGTTCCTTGGGCATCATTTCCTTCTGGTTAAGGAGCACCTCCCAGTTCCTTATCTCTTTCATGGTAATGGGGGAACCGAGGACTATCAATTCCAACCGTTTTTCATTCTCCCTTATATTCCTTGCAAACAGGACTTCGTCTTCCCTGCTGAGCAGCGGCTCCCTGCCCATCTCCGTGAGATAGAGACGGACGGCATTCGTGAGTTCTTCTTCCGGGCCCAGGTTGAAAGGGATACCCGGCTCTTCAATCGGCTTCAGGGGGTAGTCAATCACATGTTCCACCTGTTTTTCCACCACCGGGATGCCGAGGTCTTTTAAAGTTATAAAGAAACCGTCCAGTTCGGACGGGGAAACCACGCTTTCAGGCAGGTAGTGATTTATGTCCTCATAGGTAATGTAGCCGTGTTCCTTCGCTTGTTCAATCAGGTCTTTGAAAATTTCGTTTTTATTCATTCTGATGCATCCCTTTCAATTGCCTGGTAAGTTCTTCAAATTCCTTTATCTTCTCCATATCAACCGGGCTCTTACCTTCCCACATCGGAATAACTTCGGATTCCAGATTCCTTCTTCTCTCCTCCTGCCGTTTCTGGTTCAGGCATTTCAGCAGGACATCCATTGTCTTTTCCGGGGACTCGCAAACCCTCGTCTCAAAGGACAGCTGCCTGAGCCATACGGAGGTATCTTCATCCAGCGAATCCATCATGCCGGCAAGTGTCCCGCCATCGCCAAGGATAAACATCAGCGGCAAGCATCGGGCGCACCTCTCGTCGGAAAGGGATTCAACCGGCACCATCCCCGCAAGTTGCGGGTTCTGCAGGCACAGGCCGACAATCTCTTCTTCAACGCTGCGTAAACGCACCGATAAATTATCCAGCAGGGAATGTCCCGAATCAAACTTGCTGCGGCCGGACATGTGGCGCAATTCAGAAAAAATAATCCCCTCGGCGACGCCCGAAACCTGTGAAAGGAATTTTATCATCTCATGGCGGAATATGCTGTCCCTTATTTTTACTACCGTCTCAAGCATCTGCCTGACAAACTTTGATTTGTTCTCGGGCTTTGACATGTCGCAACCACCCGCCAGCTCCTTCGCCCTGAATTCAACCGGGTTTACGCCCGAGTCGGCAAGCCCGCAGAACCTGTCCGCTCCGTACCTCAGGATGTATTCGTCGGGGTCCATACCCTCAGGCAGGGAAACGACCCTGCAATTGAACCCGTGTTCAAGACACATCTCGCCTGAACGGATAGCCGCTTGCCTGCCGCTTTCATCCGAATCAAAAATCAGGACGATGGTGTCCACATGCTTTTTTAACAACTTTAATTGTTCGTCCGTAAGTGACGTACCTTGCGGCGCCACGCAGTTATCTATCCCATGCTGGTGGGCAACAAGCACGTCCATGTAACCCTCAAGGATTATGGCATGCTTCTTTTTATTCAGCGACGTCTTTGAATGAAACAACCCGTAGAGGTTTCTGGCTTTGCTATATACGGTCGTGTCAGGGGTGTTCAGGTAAACCGGCTGTACGTCCTCCTTGAGCGTCCTGCCGCCGAATGCGACCACGTCCCCGGACAAGTTAAGAATCGGGAATACAACCCTTTCCCTCATAAAATCGTACGGATGCGGGCCTTTCTGGGAAATACCGGCAAGCCCCGCCTTAAAAACCATCTCCGGCTTGTATTTCTTCCCT
>JAHJSO010000083.1 GCA_018830385.1 Elusimicrobiota bacterium
GCCGCCTGACTTGATATATATACAAATCGCTTTATTTTTGGGTTATGCTGTCGGGTTGCTTCAATTAAATTTTTTGTGCCTGCATGGTTTACGTCGTAGTAGGTTTCGGCGTGGACAACCCGCAGGACTGCCGCCGAGTGAAATATAAAATCAATGTCCCGGACTGCCCCTGCGAGCGTTTCCGGTTGCGTGACACTGCCCCGGTAAATTTCAATTTGACCGCCTGTTGTCGTTCCGGGGGGTTGTTTCAACCCGTTCAACCTGTCTGTGTTTCTGTGGGCGAGGCACCTTACGGTGTGTCCCTCTTTGAGGAATCTTTCAGCGATGTGGCTGCCGATGAACCCGTTGGCGCCAGTTATAAGAATCTTCAATTTTTCCATAAGCAATTTTTTCGTCTAAGGTACCTATGCAGGTTTTTACGCATAATTCAGGTTTCAGGGAAGAGAAGACAACCATCTGTATGCGGTTATGACTAAGATTTTGTTCTTCTCATTTTTTATGTATCTGAAGATATGTTCTTTATTTACAAGTTGCACAGCGGGGACATTAAGTCTTTTTTGGAAATTTATTAAATTTTTTGGGACGGTTTCTCCTGAATATTTCGTCTCCACTAACAACACCGGATTATTATCTTTTGCAATGACAAAATCTACCTCTTCTTTTTCTTTGTTCCTTATATAATGCAGTGAAAATCTGCCATAGCCATACTCATTCCAGTTATAAATTGCTCTCAATAGTTCAACCGCCACCATGTTTTCAAACCGGAACCCTGCATCTGGAATTTCCGGATAGTTGAACAAGTACAATTTCTTTTCCTTTAAGATTGCTCTTGAAACCTTTTTTGTCCATGGACTTATCCTGAAAGTAAGATAAAATATTTCAAATAATTTCAGCCACTCCTTTACACTGCCGTAACTAACCTGTAATTCACCGACCAAATTATTAACAGAAAGCGGACTACCTACTTTTGACGGTAATAAAGAAAATAAAATCTCCACATTATCAACATTTTTTATATCCGATATGCTTTTAATATCTTCACGTACAATCTGCGATGCATAATTTACTGACCATTTAGTAAAAAATGACTTTTTGCCTTTTGTAAACGGTTCCGGAAATCCGCCAAACTGAGAAAGCGCTTGCCAGATTTCTCTTGTGATATTTGGTTTATTAATATCAAAATTATTAATAGGGTGTTTCAAAAAATCGTTAATATTTCTTTTTTTGCCGTCTAATTCTGCCAGTGTAAACGGGAATAAATGAAATTGAAAATATCTGCCTGCAAGAGAATCCCCGCCTTTTTGGTATAAATCCAACCTGCCACTCCCGGAAACGAGAAATTTATATTCATCGGCAAACTGGTCATAAATACCTTTTAGATAATTCTTCCATTGCCTGTATTTATGTATTTCATCAAACACGATTAAAGGCATTGATTCGTCAACCCTGTTAATGTTTTCAAAAAATGCGGGATTTTGTATCAATTTTTTTCTGTGCTCTACAATATCCCAGCAGAAGTACAATTTATTTTTGAATTCAGATGCAATTTCGTTCGCGAGCGTGGTTTTCCCTACCTGTCTTGGGCCTGACAGAAATACCATTTGTTTTTCTGAAGTCAACTCCCGCCAGAGTTTAATGTACAGGTGTCTTTTTATTGTATGACTATTTTTTATCATAATACAAAAAAGTCAAGACTATTTTACATCTTACTGCGAATTAGTAACATACCGGATATGCTAAAAAGATTTTCAAAACCCACTGCCTGAATTATATAGAATATTTTAATTTCTGTCAATACCACGCATCAAATTGTTTGTTATAATTTAAATGTTAAAGTTTTTTTGCCGGTGGCATCAGTGCCGTCTGCGGGCATCCAGGAATGAATCGCAATATATGTTTTTACCGAGCAGGAGTTCCGCGGTTATCATTGCGTCCATCAAATCCTTGTCCATAGGATTGCAGATTGCAGCGTCAAGTCCGCATGTGAGCGCCATAACAAGGAATGTTCTGTCAATCAGTGCCCTGCAGTTAGTTCCTTGAGATACATTGGAAAGCCCGAGAATCGCCTTTGGTGCCGGGTCGCACAACATCTTACACTGTTTTATGGTTTCAAGCACAGCGGGGGAATGTTGCTGTGCCACATTTACAGGCAGTATCACTGCATCTATGTAGAGGTCTGACGCCTCTATACCATATTCCATCGCTTTGGCGACGATATTCGCTGCAATTTCTAACCGTCCTTCGGCATGTGCGGGTATTCCCGATTTGTCAATCGTGAGGGCGATTACTTTTGAATTGTATTTTTTTGCTATTGGCAGGAATGCATTGAGTTTTTCTTCTTCCCCTGTGGTTGAGTTGAGAAAACAGCCGGGGCCGGCAAGCCGTAAGCCCATTTCCATTACATCAGGTTTTGTCGTGTCAATTGCAAGGGGAATGGCTGTTATTTCCCTGACCGTTTCCACAAGCCATTGCATATCATCTAATTGTTTTGCGGAGGCAGGTCCTACGTTTACATCCAGGACATTCGCCCCCCCTTCTAACTGCTTCTTTGCAATATCCTGTACTATTGACTTGTTTTTTGTCTGGATTGCTTCCCGTATATTTTTGAACATCCCGTTGATTTTTTCTCCGATGACGAGCATAACGATTACCCCCTGTTTGCCTCACTGAAACCGCGGGCGCCTTATACGTGCGTCCTACGCGGGTATCTCAATTTATTTTTTTACAATTTTATAGACATCCCTGACTATGAGCAATTTTTCATTCCTTGGAATTACAAGCACTTTTGTTTTTGAGCCGGTCGCACTTATGTCCGCCTCTGTGCCGATTGCTTTTTTATTTTTTTTATCGTCCAGTTTTATTCCGATAAAGTCCAGTTTATCGCAGGTCATTTTTCTGATTATATCCGAGTTTTCCCCGATGCCGCCGGTAAAACTTATGGCATCAACATTCTTCAGGCGAATATAATATGCCCCGAGATATTCCTGTATTCTGTAGACAAACATCTCAACTGAGAGTTTTGCCTTTTTGTTTCCGGATTTCATTTCTTCAACCACATCCTTCATCTCGTCGGAGATACCCGAAATACCAAAGACCCCGCTTTCCCTGTTCAGGCATGACTCCACTTCATTAAGAGACCATCCCGATTTCTGCAGGAAGAATACAATACCCGGGCTTACATTGCCCGAGCGGGTTGTCATCATAAGTCCTTCCAGGGGGGTGAAGCCCATTGTGGTATCAATTGATATGCCGTTTTTTATGGCGCACATACTTGACCCCTGTCCCAGATGGATTGAAATTAAATTTGTTTTATTGAGCGGTTTTTTCAGGAGGGCGGAGGTGTGTTCGGCTACATACCTGTGTGATATGCCATGGAAACCATATTTCCTGATCCTGTACTGTGAGTAGAGTCGTTCAGGTATGGGATATCTGTATGCAACTTCAGACAGCGTGTGATGATAGGAGGTATCAAAAACAGCCACCTGCGGTTTTCCGGGCAGAAGTTTTTCAATCGCCTCAATTCCCTTAAAGTTATACGGGTTGTGAAGTGGGGCCAGTTCAAAGTTCTGGTATATCTCTTTTTTTACTTCATTGTTGATTAAGACCGAGTCAAAATATCTTTCCCCCCCGTGCACAACACGGTGTCCGACTCCATAAATTTCATTGGGGGATTTTGCCACCCCGTTTTTGTCGTCCGAAACAATTTTTAACACTGATTCCACCGCCCTCTGGTGGTCCAGTACCGGTTGTATCAGTTGAAGGGGTTCTTTCATACCGGGACATTTATATGTGACCTGGGCTGTTTCAAGTCCGATTTTATCCACCACTCCAAGGCAGAGTTTTTCTTCTTTTGGCATATCAAACACTTCAAATTCCACTGAATTGACCCTGCAATTCAAAACAAGTATTTTCATTTGTTTCCCCCTCTCCGGTGTTTTTATGTTTTTTTCGTAAGTTGAGATATATGTGACTGAACGATTTTTATTGACTCGGGATGGGCAAGAACAATTATGTCAGAGCCCGCATGGAGATATCCGTTTGCACAGGTGATTTCCCACGCGACCGCTCTTTTATGGATGTCACCCCAGCCAGGAATTTCTTCCTGTGGTGTTTTTGCTTCCTTTGTTTTCCATGTCTCCTGTGCTATCATATTTAGAATAGGCGTCGCCATTATTTTGTCGCCCTGCAGTCCCGCCAGGCGGCATCTTTCCATTATTGAATAGCAATACTCAAAGCCGTAGCCAAGTCCCCCTGTTGTGTGGTGCATCACAAGTCGTTCAAGCGGAAGCCCCATGTCTGAAATCAGAATGTTCAGTTGTTTGGCAAGGTTTATGTCCAGCGGGGTTTCAGCAAGGACGCTGTGTCCGGAGGAGAGCGCCGCGGCGGCTATCGTTTTGTAATTATCCTTTGTAGCCATACCGATAAGTATTTTTTCGCCCTTTGATGCTTCAGCCACCGCGGGCAATATTTCCTGGTCTTTTTCCGGGTGCCCGCAACCGATTACTATCAGGGGGAGCCCGACTGAGGATATGACTTTTTTCGTAAGTTCAGCGGCATACTGGGCGGAGTTGTTTTTGTCGTCGGGGTGACAGGAGAGAAGTTTCAGACAGAGCATGTCCGCTCCCCACTCTTCGGATTTTTTAGCCCATGAAACGGGGTCTTCACAAAATTCCTTAAATTCTTCTTTTAGCAGCGGCCAGTCGTCAGGGGTTTTGTCCCACACCTCAAGGGCAACTGCAGGCGGGTTTGGCATTGCACCCTCAAAATAGAGGAACGGCAGGGTGGTTTCCCCCCCAACCTTTACCACTTTAGAACGCGTTCCACCGTCGGCGGATGTAGCGCCCAGCGTTAACTCAAAAACAGCAGATGACCATTTTTCAATTACCTTTTCCATTTTTGTAATTTTTCTCC
>JAHJSO010000012.1 GCA_018830385.1 Elusimicrobiota bacterium
AAGGGGGATTTTACCCTTCCCGGCTATGCAAATCCGTGTAGCCGTCCTGACGTACTCAACCCCCGTCCTGCCCGGTAAATGGACAACGTTGATTGCTCTGTGCCCATGCAATCCATATAACCCCGGTGTTGACGGTTGCAGAACGGCGTCTGCATTTAGCCCGACCAATTTCAGCCGGCCGGCTGGCGCAATACCGGATGCCTTTTTCATTATGTCAATATTGCCGATTACCACCGGGATGCAGACATCAAAAAGGGATTTTTCCTTCAGAAATGACTTGACGATAATCTCAGGCCCCACACCATCGGGGTCGCCCATTGTGATCAGTAGAACAGAAAGGGGTTTCATTCAATAGGGTTGATTTTAACGGATGCCTTTGCCCTGAGGACCTTAATCCATGAGGCATATTTTTTTTCTGCTGCCTTTTGCATGAGATATTCGGAAAGGTCGTTCTGGACGAGTTCCAGCGAAACCTTCTGCGACGCTTTCTTTTCTTCAAGCATTATTAAATGATAACCGAATTCCGTTCGGACAATATCGGACATTTCACCCACACCGAGAGAGAAGGCGGCCTTTTCAAATTCAGGCACCATGTCTCCCCTCGTAAAGTATCCGAGGTCTCCCCCGTTCCTGGCGCTGCCCTTGTCGTCGGAATGTTTTTGCGCGAGTTCTAAAAAGTCCTCGCCCTTTTTTACCTTCTCTTTTATTTCTTCAATTTTCTTTCTTGCCGCCGTCTGCTCGCTCATAGATGAGTCAGCCGACGTCCTTATTAATACATGCCTCGCCCTGATCCTCTCGTTAAAATTCTTTTTTATAATCCGGGCGATGGTTTCTATGTCCTTTTTGTCGTCCTCGCTCTCGTCTTTAAGTTCCTGGCCGTCAAGGACCTTTTTTATTTTTCCGAAAAGCGACCGGATTTCCGAATCGCCGGGGGGAGTGACCTTTGATTTTATTTCCAGGTCAATCAATTTTAACGCCATCAGTTGTTCTTCTATTTTCTCGTTGAATTTTTTTTCCGTGATTTTTTCCTTCAGCAACTCCGCCTTAAATTCCGCGTCATTTTTGAATCTGGATTTTATGTGGGCCATTCCCTGCTCAAGTTCCCTCTTTGATATTTTTATCCGGACGTCCTTTTTCGCCTGCTGAAGGAGGATGCGGTCGTCAATCATCTGGTCAAGTATCTTCTGCTTTAGTTCTTTTATCTTGTCGCTCGTTAACTCCGTTTGCGACGCCTGTGCCCGGTATATTTCCACCGTAGGGCCTGTAATTTTTTCAAGGTCAGAGAGGAGGATATGCTCCCCGTTCACTATGGCGACCGTCCTGTCAATAACCTCTGCCGAATCAAGGGTCGTATGGATAAGTGCCCCGGCAAGGGCGCAGGCAAGAAAAAATAATTTTGTTTTCATTTTGCCTCCAGTTCTTCCGGATAGACCCGGACTTTTAACAGTTCTTTCTGCTTCTCAATCCATTTGTCAAACCTGTCTTTTATAATTATCCTTTTAATTTCGTTCCGGGCATTTTCGGCAGAAACCGCAGGCAGGATTTTTTGCGAGGTTTTCCTAAGGACGTGGTATCCGCAGGCCGTATGCACCGGTTTTTCAGAAAATTTACCGACGGGCATGTCCTTTACTGCCCCGCTGAATTCGGGCAGGAGTTCGGCAGGTTTGAACGTGCCAAGGTCCCCGCCCCTTGAACTTGTTGCAGGGTCAAGCGATGCCTCTTTTGCAAGGGTTTCAAAATCAGTTCCCTTTTTTAATTTTCGGACGACTTCCTCGGCGTCCGGTAACGACGACAAAAGTATGTGGCTTAACCGTATCTCTACGGGCCGGTCAAAGTCCTTCTTGTTGTCCTTATAATATTGTTCAATCTCGCTATCAGGGACATTAAGTTCGGTCTTTTCCATTTCCTTGAGGTATTCTTCTATGAGCCGTTCCTCCTCAAACTGACGGACCTTGTTCTTGTAATCCTGCTTGAACTCCTCCACGGACGTCAGGATGTCCTTACGTTTGTGCAGGTTGGACTTTTTGGCGAGGACGAGCATTATTTTCTGGCGCATGAGTATGTCCAGGAACTGCCTCCGGCCCGGTTCAGTGGACAGGTATTCCTGATAACTTAAAGGCGCAGACCTTATCTTTGATGCGACGTCCTCCAGCGTAATCTTTTCAGAACCGATCCGTGCCACCACCTTTTTTTCCTGTTTCTTACCGCACCCGGCGAAAGCAAATGTGAAAATAAGCAAAAAACAACCGATATATTTTCTCAATTTAAACACCTCCACTCCGATTATTATATCATATATTGCTGAATTTTGCAATGAAGTCGGACAAAAAATTTTTTATCTGTGTTTTTTCCTGTTCCATCAGAAAACCGTCCTGTGTCCAGGCGATTGAACGGTTATACGTTTTTGAAAGGTAGTGGACTGCATCATGAGGCCTCTTTTCCGGCAGGAATACGTATTCCAGATATTTCCTGTCTTTTCTGTATATCTCCTTTATCTGTTGCAGCCCTGATTTTTTCATAAGGTGTCTTATCTCAACGAGATAAACGAGGTTTTTAACCGGTCCGGGCGGCGAGCCGAACCTGTCCGTAAGTTCATAGATGATGCCGTTTAATTCCTCTGTTTTTTCAGCAGTTATGAATTTCCTGTAAAACATAATCCTCATCTGTTCCTGCGGGATGTAATCCTGCGGGATAAAAGCGGGTATGTCTATGTCAACTACCGGGGTGAACTCTTCCGACCGGGCGGCAGGTTTAATGCCCCTTAGGGTGTGAACTTCTTCCGACAAGAACCTGCTGTATATGTCCAGCCCCACGTCATGCACGAACCCGTGTTGTTTTTTGCCGAGGAACTCTCCCGCTCCCCTTATTTCCATATCCTGCAATGCCAGTTTAAACCCGGAGCCGAGCCGTGAGAACTCCTTCAGCGCTGCCAGCCGTTTCCTGGTTGCTTCGTTGAGTTCCCCGTGAGTATAGAGCAGGTAGCAGTATGCCCTTGTTTTTGAACGACCTACTCTGCCCCTTAACTGGTACATCGTAGAGAGGCCGAACTTTTCCGCCTTTTCCACTATCATCGTATTGACGTTCGGGAGGTCAATGCCCGACTCCACTATCGTCGTAGCGATGAGACAGTCATACAGGGCATGGCCGAATTCAAACATTGTTTTTTCAATCTCCCTGCCTTTCATCCTGCCGTGGACAACGCAGAATTTTATTCCGGGCATGAGTTTTTCAAGGCGCCTTTTCCGCGCCTCAATTGAGTGTATGTAATTGTGGATGTAAAAAACCTGTCCTCCCCTGCCCGTCTCACTGCTTATTGCTTTTACTATAATGTCCTTGTTGTATCCGGCCAGATGCGTTTCAATGGGGAGCCGCCCCTCGGGGCTGGTCTCTATCAGGGAAAGATCTTTTATGCCTGAAAGCGACATGGACAACGTCCTTGGTATGGGGGTCGCGGTGAGGGAAAGGACGTCCATGGATTTCCTGAGCAGTTTCAGGTGCTCCTTCTGGGCGACGCCGAACCTGTGTTCCTCGTCTATAATCAAAAGACCGAGGTCTTTGAACCGGATGTCTTTTTGCAGGAGGCGGTGCGTCCCTATGACGATGTCCGTTATGCCCCTTTTGATAGACGCGGAGATTTCCGCCTGTTCCTTTTTTGTCTGGAATCTTGTGAGCAGGGCGATGTGGACAGGGAATGATTTCAGCCGTTCCATGAAAACGTTGTAGTGCTGTTCGGCAAGGACTGTCGTAGGTGTAAGAACAGCCGCCTGTTTTGAGTTAACGGCGCATCTGAATGCCGCCCTTACCGCAACCTCCGTTTTTCCGAAGCCGACGTCACCCAGTACAAGGCGGTCCATCGGGTATGGCGTTCCCATATCCTTTTGGACTTGTTCAATTGAGTTTATCTGATCCTGTGTTTCGTCGTACGGGAATGAGTTCGCCAATGCCCTTTCAAGTTCAGCGTCCCCGGTAAAAGGCGGCCGCTGTTGTTGTTTCCTGGCGAGATAAATACCGTGGAGTTTTTTCGCCAGGTCTGATGCGGACTCTTTTGCCTTTAACTTCGCCCTCTCCCAGGAGGCGGTATCAAGGGAGTAAAGTTTCGGCCTCCTGCCCTCAACGCCTATGTATTTTCCGACCTTGCGGAAATCCGTTATCGGCACAAAAACCCTGTCGCCGCCGCGGTATTCAATCTGTATATATTCCGAAACGTTTTCCCCTATTGCAATCTGTTTCAGCCCTTTGTACCTGCCTATGCCGTATTTTTCATGAACAACGTAGTCGCCAGGGGCAATTTCCCACAGGCCTTCAAGGGTCACCCCTGATTTTATCCCGGCCGTCCTCGGGGGAGCGGTGAACCTGCCGAATATGTCGTTGTAGGATATGAAGAATAATTTTCTTTCAGGGTTGTAAAACCCCCGTCTCAAT
>JAHJSO010000084.1 GCA_018830385.1 Elusimicrobiota bacterium
GACTCCTGTCTCAAGGACCTCGTACGTCCTGCCTGATGAAAGGAAAGCAATCTTCATCCCCGGACGGACGCACCCGTCAATAAGCCGCAGGTAAACCACTACTCCGCGATAGGCGTCGTAAAAGGAATCAAAGACGACCGCCTTAAGCGGCGCGTCGGAACTGCCCTCGGGCGGCGGAATTCTCTGCACTATCGCCTCAAGGACATCATCAACTCCGACGCCTTCCTTGGCGCTTATCTCAAGCGGCTTCTCATCCAAATGGAGCACGTCCCTTATCTGTCCCGCCGTGCGTTCTACGTCCGCGGTGGCAAGGTCAATTTTGTTTATGATTGGAATTATCCGGACGCCGTGCTTCCTTGCGGTCATGCAGTGCGAAAGCGTCTGGGCTTCAACGCCCTGGGTGGCATCCACAAGCATCAGCACCCCCTCGGAAGCGATAATGCCCCGCGAGACCTCGTAAGAAAAATCCACGTGCCCCGGGGTGTCAATGAGGTTCAGTATATAATCGTCGCCGTCCGGGGTGCGGTGGTCAAGCCGGACCGTTTTTGACCTGATGGTAATTCCCCGTTCGCGTTCCAGTTCCATGTCGTCCAGTACCTGCGGTTTAATGTCCCTGGAGGATATGGCATTCGTGGCGACAAGCAGGCAGTCCGCAAGGGTTGACTTGCCGTGGTCTATGTGGGCTATTATGCAGAAATTTCTGATGTTTTGCGTCATTATACAATAACACCTTTTTTGATGGTCCCCAGAAGTATCGCCCGGTCATTCGTAGAAAGCACTTCTCGGGCAAGGTCTTTCGCCTCAATGAGGGAAGTGGACCTTATTATTTTCTTTATTCTCGGTACCGAAAGCGGCGGCATGCTGAATTCGTTCAGTTCCATCCCAAGCAGTATGGTAGTGAATGTCGGGTCGGACGCCATCTCCCCGCACATCCCGACCCACTTCCCGGCGTTGTGGCCTGCGTCAATGATGTGTTTTAACAGACGCAGGATGGAAAGGTGCAGCGGCTCGTACATATGGGCGACGCTCTCGTTCATCCTGTCAACGGCAAGGGTGTATTGTATCAAATCGTTCGTGCCTATTGAAAGGAAGTCGCACTCCTTTGCAATTAAATCAGCCGTGAGCGCGGCTGACGGTATTTCTATCATAACGCCTATTTCAATTTTCTCGTCAAATGCGATGTTTTTTGACATAAGTTCCTGTTTTGATTCCTGCATCAGCCGTTTCGCCTGTCTTAACTCATCCACGCCGGAAATCATCGGAAACAGTATCTTTAAATTTCCGTTTTTTGAAGCCCGCAGTATCGCCCTGATTTGCGCCTTGAATAATTCGGGATACTTGAGTGACAGCCGTATCGCCCGCATACCCAGAAACGGGTTATCCTCTGAGGTAAAACCCTCAAAACCTAATTCCGCCAATTTGTCCCCGCCGATGTCCATTGTCCTGATGATTACCGAGTAAGGCAGCATCTTTTGCGCAACAGCGGTGTATATTTCGTAGTGTTCCTCTTCCGTCGGGGGACTCTTCCTGGTGAGATAGAGGAACTCCGTCCTGAACAGCCCTATGCCCTCGGCACCGGAATTTAGTACCGACTTTAATTCATCCAGCGTTTCAATGTTGCAGGCAAGTGAAACCCGGTGGCCGTCGGTCGTTTCAGCAGGCAGGTCCCTGAGTTTTTCAAGTTCCTTCCTCTCCCTTATCTGTATCTCGCATTCCCTCTGGTAGTTCTCAAGCGTCTGCTGGTCCGGGTTAACTATTACGAGCCCCTGGTTGCCGTCTATGATAATGGTGTCCCCGTAATTCACCACTGCGGTTATATTTTTTAATCCGACGACGGCGGGTATCTCAAGGCCCTGCGCCACTATCGCTACGTGGGAAGTCCTGCCGCCGACGTTTATTGCAAACCCGCTGATCTTGTGTTCCTTGAGCATCATTGTGTCCGCCGGGGCAAGGGAGTGCGCTATGATTATTGAGTCGGGCGGGGCTTCCGAAATGTGTTTCCTGTGCTGGCCGGTCAGGTTACGCATAATCCTTCTGCCGATTTCCTGGACGTCGTTTTTCCTCTCGCGGAAGTACTCGTCGTCTATCTTTTCAAACGACTGGGTAACCTTTTCAAGGGTTGACCACAGGGAGTACTCTGCGTTCACGTTGTCGTCCTGAATTTTTCTTATGACGTCTCTGTTGAGTATCGGGTCTTCAAGCATAAGCAGGTAGGCGTCTACAAGCGGCTCGTGTTTCTTGCCGAGTGTTTTCAGGATCTGTTCCTTCGTGTTGCTTAAGTCCGTTTTCACATGGCTTATCGCATCTTTAAACCTCTCAATCTCCTTTTTGACTGCGGCCTTTTGAATCTTGCGCGGAACTATGCAGAAATCCTCCTCTTCAAACAGGAATGCCTTCCCGATGGCGATCCCGCCTGACGCCAAAACACCTTTCAAGACGTTGGTCTGCTCTGAATTTTCCATTTTGGGCTCCTTACTGCGTTATTTTTTATCAGTCCTCGCTGAATTTATTATCAATCAACCCTGCTATCTCATCAAGCACCTGCTGTTCATCCACGCCGTCGGCAACAATCTTTATTTCCGAGCCGCACTCGGCTGCAAGCGTCATCAGTCCCATGATACTTTTCCCGTCAACCTCCTGGTCGTCTTTGTGAATCATAACCTTAGACGCGTGCCTTGTGGTTATCTGGACAAGCATCGCAGCCGGCCTGGCATGCAGGCCTAACCTGTTCTTTATCTTAAAAGTTCTTTCCTGCATAGGCGTATAAAACCGATATAATTATCAGACCGTAAAACAAAAAGGTAACGGATATTTTTTTTACGTCAAGGAAAATCCCGGCAGCCAGCGCCAGGGCGAAAAACCCCCTTTCCGCCGCGCCGGATAAATCAAACAAAAAATATTTTACGACGATGACACAGATTATTACAATGCCTGCTATACGTACGTTATCAACCAGTTTCTGGACCTTAAATGTGGCTATCTTTTTGACTATCTTCGTCTTCATCCCGTAGCCCTCTTTGAGCCCCATGTACCGGACGCCTATATGGACGGAGTTATACACCAGCAGGAATACGCCGAGCGATACTTTTATAACCACGTCATCCGCACCGCCGTAAAGGAATACGACTGCAACAACCAGCAGAGCGCAGAACGGCCGCCAGGTGGCCCAGAAGAATGCGTCACCTATGGCTGCAAGCGGGCCTGCCATGTTGGACTTGAAAACCTCAATCTCTTCCCTGCTTACCGATTTGTCGCCGCCGGCAACCTGCTCCTCAAGGGCTATGGTTAAACCGATCAGTATATTCGCCATGTAAGGATGGGTGTTGAAAAAACCCGAATGTCTTTTTACGGCATTGTGCAGTAACTCCGGCTTGTTCTTATATATCATTCTGAGGGCAGGGAAGACGCAATACAGGAAACCTATATTCTGTATCCTCTCAAAATTCCAGGCGCTCTGCAGGAATAACGACCTGAAAAAAATTCTAAAACGGCTGAACGTCTTCATGTTTCCTTTTACTGAACATACTGAACGCAGCGACAATCCCTGCTGCCGGGATTAGTTTAAAGGCGGTGTCAAGCCCGCTCTTTACGGCCCCGCTGAGCGCCGGTTCCAGGAAATTAACCGCCAGGGCGCCGGGGTAAAACAACAGCCCGTAAAAAACAAACGCCTTCAGCCAGAACAAGGTGGCCCCCAGAAAAACGGCTTTTGATATTATGCCGTATTTCTGTTTTTCTACCTCCCTGTCAACAAGGTGGACGAGCGAGGTATTAAACTGCCTGTGGACGATGTCCAGTTTTTTAAAAACCATACCGAACGGGATCGCCATTAATATTGACAGCATAATCCTTGAATTTTCCATCACCCCCGGAGTCAGTCCGCCTCCCTGTGCAGCGCCCCCTATGCACCAGAAGGTTGCCAGTAATGAACTTACCGTCGTGTCCGGTGGGACGGCGCCCACCGGTATAACCCTTATCCATACGAGTTCAATCACCGCACCTATCAAAACGCCGGTTTTCAAATCACCCAGTAAATACCCGGCAATAGACGCTGCGACTATCGGCCTGGAGACCATCGTCTGGGCGACGGCAGTCACATCCAGACCTAAAAGAGAAGACAGAAAAGCAAAAAACAGGACGTTGTTATATTTCATTTACCGTTATCTCTATTTTGAAATCAACCGTCCCCGATTCGGGGATGATGGCTTTCCAGTGAGGCAGGACCGAAGTCCCCTGGTATGTCTTCTCAAAACCTCCCTCTGATAGCGACACCGTCTCAATGGGGAAACACCACATTTCGCATCCTGCTCCCGCATTGATTTCAACCTTTATTTTATGCGGTTCGTCGGACCTGCTCCACACCCCCGTGACAGAGTTTACAACATCTTCGTTCTTTCTGAAAGAAAATGCAAAATTAAATTCAGGGGCGAATCTCAGTTCCACCCTGTGCCTCATAAGGTTGGAAAGAGAATACCTGACCTCCAGCGGGTTATTTTTTGTCAGGGATACGCTCTTTTTGACTTTTAACCGGCAGGGCGAATTTTTTATCCACACAATGCCTTCCCTCCATAATACAATTTCTTTCCTGGTCACCCTGGAAACGTATTCACCGGCGACAAAGTCGCCTTGCTCACCGTAATTGCACCTCCTGAAGTCCTCGTATGAGGTATTCGGGTGCAGGAAATGGTCTATCAGCGAATCCCTCTTGTACCAGTCATACAGGAGGTGACTGTCAAGGTTTTCCTCTTTCAAAAATGAAAGCCCTAATTCCACGGCGTTCTTCGCCGACAGTTGCTGTCCCGCGGTTTTTTTCTTTATGTCCACCATTTCAAGCAGTTTCCTGTGGTATGCCTCCTGCCTGCGGGTTAAAACGTTCAGTATGTTTACGCTTGCAGCCCTTATGTCCCACTCAAAAAGACAACCGCCTGTCCCCGGTCTGAAATACAGGTTATTCTTTTCCGTCTCAATTATTATTTCGTCTTTACCGTCGCAATCAAAATCAAATTTAGCGGTTTTCACCCCGGAGCCATCGCCGTCCTCGGCGTCCCCGCCGCTCCCGATGCTCCCGACGCCTTTTTTCAGCAACCTGTCGGCGGCGTTCTCCGCCCGGATAAGTTTTTCGTAAATTGCATGCCTCAGGTGGGGCAGGTAAATCCCGCCGAAAACCCCGTGCCAGTAGGCGCAGTTGCACTGCCCTGCATAAAGGTTTTCAATGCACTCCTGCGTCTCAGCGGGCAGGGAGGCGCCCTTTTCCGCACCCTTCGCCTTTTTAACCGCTTTCTCAACCTTGCCGCTCACATACAGCATCTTCTTGTGCATGTTGTTGGACTCCGGGTATTTTACCATGAAATTTTTCCACGCTCCTCCCCTCAGATATTTCATGGTTACGTCGTCCGCTTTCTTTGAAACGTCCTCAAGTTCCTGCTGGGCGCGGGGGGACATCGCCCATTGGGTCATTTCAAAATAACTTGCCGTCGGGAGATATACCCTGCCCTTCGGGGCATGCCCGTCCAAAAATTCACTAAACGTTACCGGAACAAGCCATTCTGAATTTTCTTCAATTGCGGTCAAAAACTTCTCCATCCAGCCGTCCGTCCAAACGGACTTGTAGGTATGCGGCCACAAGCCGAACTTTTCCCCGTCATCCACCATGGTTATGCAGTCGCCCGGGGATTTTTCCGCAACCACTTTCAGATATTCAATGCATTCTGTAACCGGCCTCCATGGTATGTAATACCTTAAATCCTGGCTTATCGGAAAGACATTCAGCATCATCCCCTGCTCCTCGGTGATGAAATAGCCCCTGAGTTCGTCCGGCGACCGTCCCGCTGAAACAAAATGGTAGTCGTCCAGCAGGGTGTATTCAATGCCCTCACCGCAGAGGACTTTCGTAAGGTGTTCTTCCCAGATTCTTTCGGCAAGCCATATCCCTCGCGGCTTAACGCCGAATTCGTTTTTTATGAAAGCGGTGAGTTTGTTTATCTGTCCCGTCTTGTCAGCGTCCGGCAGGACGGTAAGCACGGGTTCGTAGTAGCCGCCGGTAAGTATTTCCAGTTGCCCTCGTCCCGCCATTTTCTTTACAAGGGATACGTAGCCGGGTTGCTCCCGCATGAAATAATCCCACAGGATGCCTGTGCAGTGCAGCGTCCATTTTATTCTGGAATGTTTTTCCATCATCCGCGCAAACGGCCCGTAAGCCGCTTCGTACGCCTTGTCAAACACCTCCGGAAAATTTCCCACCGGTTGGTGGTTATGAATTCCAAAGAGAAAGTAGAGTTTTTTCATCCAGTGCTATCCTATCGTTCATCGGCAGTATCCTGATTTCCAGTTCTATGCCGTGACGGAGTATTTTAATAAGGCCTGCGATGTCGCCTGCGTCAACTGAAAGCGCCTTGAATATCTGCTTCTTGCCGGATGTCCAATGCAGTCCGCCTATATTTATTGAGTTGATTCCAATCTCCGCTTCCGCAAGTTTCAAAGTGTCCTGGACATTTGAGAGCAAAACCATAACATTCTTCCTGTTAAATAATCCTTCTCTGAAACCATTAATTGCTGTTTCAACACCTAAACAATGCACCTCAACACCCGTCGGAACGGACATACCGTAAAGGGCGCATTGCATCTCATCCTTTGCAACGGCATCGTTTATAACGATTATGCAGTCAACGGAAATGTGCCTCAGCCACCCCTCAACGACCTGGCCATGGATGAGGCGATCATCAACGCGAACCAGAATTAGTGGCATACAATTCTTCTCAGATTTACTATGTTCTTCTGCCCTGCTTCAACGACCTTGTTCGTAAGTTCATCAAGGCACATCTTTTCCCTGTGGATCATTGCGGTAAGAAGCATGTAAAGGTTTATGCCGCTTACGACCTCAATCCTGTGCGTGCGGGTGTAGGGCAGGCATATATTGCACGGGGTCCCGCCAAGCATATCGGTTAACACCAGTACGCCGTCGCCTTTGTCCATCTCCGAAATAACCGCTTCAAACCGTTTTTTCAACACTTCGGGGGATTCCTCGGATGGCAGGTGTATGTTCCTGATATTCTCCGCCCTGCCGGCTATGGACTCTGCCGAAGATATCATCTCTTCCCCAAATTTACCGTGCGTTACGACAATTATACCTATCATAATTTTTCCCGCATGCCCGCAAGGAAATACGCTACGGGGCATTATTTATCAATATCCCTGTGGGCTACCCTTACCGTATAATTCTTCCGGAGAAGGTGTTCCTTTATCTCCTGCGCCATCACGACGGAGCGGTGCCTCCCGCCCGTACACCCGACGGCTATCGTCAGGTAACTCTTGCCTTCCTTCACAAAATTGGGAAGAAGAAATGCCAGGAGAGAAAATAGTTTTTTCAGGAACCTTCTTGTTATTCGCTTGCTTTTAATAAATTTTCTGACGCGCTCGCTCGTACCGGTTAATTTTTTCAAACGGTCAACATAAGCGGGGTTCGGCAGGAAGCGGACGTCAAGGGCGATATCTGCATCCAGCGGCAACCCGAATTTGTAACCGAATGAAACGACGTTTATTATCATCTCCTTGCTTACTTTTATTTCAACGAGTTCCGATAATGTTTCTTTTAACTGCGAGAGGGTTATGTTTGACGTGTTTATAATCTTATCCGCCAGCGCCCTTATCGGCGTGAGTTGTTTCCTTTCTTCCGATATACCCGATATAATATTCTTGCCCAGCGGGTGCTTGCGCCTTGTTTCCGAAAACCTTTTTATAAGGACGGGGTTGTCCGCATCCAGGAACACCACCCTGTAGTCAATGCCGCGCGACCTGAGGAGGTTCAGGGTTGAACTGAATATCACGGCGAATGTTTTGTGCGTCAGTGCCGTTGAGACAATCCTGATATCAATACCCATCGCAACCTTTTTTATGCGGGCGTCTGACTCGGTTATTAAATCAGCGAACCTCGGCACAAGGCCGACGGGCAGGTTGTCAATGCAGAAATATCCGAGGTCCTCAAGGCATTTCAGCGCCTGCGTCTTGCCGGCGCCCGACATCCCCGTTATTATAAAAAACTGGACATTATTTTTTTTCATCTCCTGGCGTTAACCTCTTTAGTGCCTTCGCAACGCTTTTTAAGGTGGTTGTTTACTTTTCATCTTTCTGGCCGGAGGCCATCTTTTCAATCAACTTCTTGTTTAACTCCCTGGCAGTATAATGCCCTTTCTGTTTTAGTCGCTGGTTAAGCGAAGCCACCTCAACAAGGACGGCAAGGTTCCTGCCGGGCATTACGGGAATAATGACCTGCGGCATCTCCACCCCCAGTATATTCATTGTTTTTTCTTCCATCCCGACCCTGTCGTATTCGCTACCGGAAGTCCACTCCTCAAGTTTAACCACCAGTTCAATCCTTGTTGAATCCAGGACGGACCCGGTCCCGAATATAGCCCTGATGTCTATAATGCCGAGTCCTCTTACCTCCATGTGGTGCCTGATTAAATCATTGCCCGCGCCTATTAGGATGCTGCCGGAATGCAGGCGGATATCAAGAACGTCGTCGGCTACCAGCATATGCCCCCTCTTCACGAGTTCAAGGGCGCACTCGGACTTGCCGATACCCGACTCACCCATAATCAACGTGCCGATGCCGTAAACGTCAACCAGTACCCCGTGAATAGCCGTATCCGCCGACACCTTATTTTCAAGGTACAAACTAATCTCGGTTATAAACTTTGCGGTTTTGAGAGAGGTCCTTATGAGCGGTAACGAATTTTCCTCGCACAGTTTCATCATTTCCGCAAAGGGTTCTATGTTCCTTGTGATGACGATACAGGGTATCTGCGGAAAGGCGGAGAACAACTGTCTCAGGGTGGTTTCCCTCTTGGATGCGGAAAGTGTTTCAAGATAGGTCTGCTCCGTCATCCCGAATAGCTGTAGCCGCTCCGCCGGGAAATAAGCGAAGTGCCCTGCAAGGGTAAGCCCTAATCGGCTGACGTCGGGTGAATCTATCCGGCGGTGAAGCCCCTTGCTCCCTGCCAGAACTTTCATAGACAATATGTCTCCTGTTTCTTTAAGGAGCCGTTCAACGTTAAGTTTTTCCATTTCTAATATTCGTCCTCCTGTTTGATAATCTTCAAAAATTCTCCAACCGTCGTAGCGTCCTTCAGCGCCTGCCTGAAAAACTTGTCTTTGAACAAGCGGGATACCCTTGCGAGCGCCCTCAGGTGGTGGCCCGCCGACTCATTCGGGGATACCAGCAGGAACAGTATGTACACCGGCTCGCCGTCCAGCGCGTCAAACTGCACTCCGCCCTTTGAAACGCCTATCGCCCCGGTAAGTTCGGAAATCGTATCGGTTCTACCGTGGGGGATACCAATACCCTGCCCTATGCCGGTCGTGCCCAATTTTTCTCTCTCCATTACGGCATTAACGACCTTATTGATGTCCTTGAACTTTTTTTCTTTCGCCAGGATCTCAACAAGTTCCGTAATGGCTCCCTTTTTGTCTTTCGCCTGCAAATCAAGGGTAATCGCCTCGTCACACAAAAAATCAGTGATTTTCATTTCCGTCAAATGCCTCCCTTCAGTAACTGTGCGTATTTCTTTCTCCCGCAATCATTCCACCCTGAATTTCTCTCCGAGATAAACCCTCCTCGCCTCAGGGTTCTGTATCAATTCCCCCGCATTCCCTTCAAGGAGGATTTTCCCATCGTATATTATGTACGCCCTGTCAATCACCTCAAGCATTTCCCGAACGTTGTGGTCCGTTACCAGTATGCCGATTGATTTTTCCTTAAGGACATGTATCGTGTCCTGAATCTCTGAAACGGTAATCGGGTCTATACCTACAAACGGCTCGTCCAGAAGCAGGAACGCCGGGTCCATAAGCAATGCCCTCGCTATCTCCACCCTCCTTTTCTCTCCGCCGGAAAGTAAATCCGCCCTGCGGCCGCGCAGCCCCGTAAGCCCGAATTCCGCAAGCGACGATTCCACCCTGTGTTTCCTTTCTTCAGCCGGTAGCGTCAGAAATTCGGCTATCGCGTTCAGATTTTGCTCCACCGTCAGTTTCCGGAATATGGACGGTTCCTGGGGGAGGTAGGACATCCCCATCTGCGCCCTCTTAAACATCGGCGTCTTCGTTATATTCCTGTCTGATAAAAAAATACCGCCCGCGTCGGGATGCAACAGGCCGACCATTATCCTGAAAATCGTCGTCTTACCTGCACCGTTCGGGCCCAGCAGTCCGACTATCTCGCCCTTGCCCACTTCAATGCTGGCATTATTAACGACCTTTTTCCCGCTATAACTCATGGAAATATTGTCCGCTTTTAATTTAACCTGTTGCATGCTTTTACCTTTCCCACACAGAGCACCCGCCTGGTATCAGTCCAGAGTGAAATGTTCTCCGCAATAAACTTCATCCGGTTTTCCCCGGTGTGTATTAACTCAGGCAGGACGTTGTCCGCCGTCGTGAGGGATATCATTTTGCTGGATGGAACATACCTGGCGCTTTGCGATTTTCCCTCAGAATTTTTATACGTTAAAAATACATTCCTATGAAATATGAACGTGTCAAAATTGTTTTCTGCGAATATCCTTTCCGACTCAACCGTAACCTCGCCCGTTTCGCCTCCGGCATATACGGCTTTCGGCTCTCCCCACAGTTCCACCCTGTCCAGGGACATATCCCACGTCCCCTGTTGCGCAAAGACCCTTAGTTCCCCGGACTGTCCCGCAGTGGTTGACACATTTACCAGGAATCCTCTTATATTGCCGGAAAGTTGTATCACTTTGTTTTTTTCGTCCTTCACTGCGCGATCTGCAAGAATGATGTTGTCTTCACGGGTAACCCGCACGTTCCCGTCAAAAAATATTATTTTCTCTTTCCTGCGGAATTCAACCCTGTCGGATTTAATCTGCGGTTCACCGGTAGCGGGAACCACCCTACCGTCAACGGGAACCACCCCGCCGCTAACGGGAGCCGCCCCGCCAC
>JAHJSO010000085.1 GCA_018830385.1 Elusimicrobiota bacterium
ATTTCCCTGCCGTTTTTTTCTTACGGCGGCTCGTCGCTTATATTCACCCTTTCGGCGGTGGGTGTCCTGTTAA
Source organism: Elusimicrobiota bacterium (assembly GCA_018830385.1). GTDB lineage: Bacteria > Elusimicrobiota > Endomicrobiia > CG1-02-37-114 > JAHJSO01 > JAHJSO01. Next base: position 74 of record JAHJSO010000085.1, read on the forward strand.
ACATATCGTCTAATAAGAAGTCAATTATGTGAGCGTCATTATGAAAATAATTATGTGTTGCGGCGGGACAGGCGGGCATGTTTACCCGGCGCTCGTAACTGCAAGGGAGTTGAGGAAGAGAGACGTTGAGGCGGTTTTTGTTTTGCCGAAAAGGACGCGACTGGCGAGCGTCCCTGCCAGAGAAAACTTTAAGGTTGAATTCCTTGATGTCCGGGGCGTTCCGAGAAAGAACCTTTTTAATGCGTGCGCATCACTGGCGGGGATAGCGTTTTCGTTTCCCCGCGTGTTGGAGATAATTGCGAAGGTTAACCCTTTCGCTGTGGCGGGCTTCGGGAGTTACGTTTCATTCCCCGTCCTTGTCCTGGCGCGTTTACTGGGGGTGCCTGTTTTGATACACGAACAGAACCTTGTGCCGGGGCTGGCGAATAAGATACTCTCAAAAATATCAAACATAATTGCAATAAGTTTTCCCGAATCGGAACAATATTTCCCTGCGGGGAAGACGGTTTTGACCGGCAACCCGATCCGGCAGGAGATTCTTGAATCAGCCGGGGATACAGGCAGGGTATCCCGCGCCACGGCGGGGAGAAAGAAATACTTTACGGTTTTGGTTTTTGGCGGGAGTCAGGGTTCGCGGAGCATAAACAGGGTCGTTGCGGAATCGTTGGGTTTCCTTGCAGACAGGAAGGACAAAATAAAATTCATCCACATTACGGGTGAAAACGACTACGGATGGGTGAGGCATTTCTATGATAAAACGGCTTTTCACTGCGAGGTCGTACCATACAGCGAAAACATAGGGAAGTATTACGCGGAATCGGACGTTGTTATTTCCCGTGCAGGTGCAGGGACAATTGCGGAACTGGTCGCCCTGGCAAAACCGTCCATACTTATTCCTTTCCCGCACGCGACGGAATCCCACCAGTATTTGAACGCAAAATACCTTTTTGACAGGGGATGCGCCGCGCTCATTGAGGAGGAGAAACTTAGCCCGCAACTTCTTCTGATTATGGTGGAAAAACTGATGAGCGACCCTCAAAAGATTAAGGATATGGAAAACTCCTGCAGGGCGCTCTCGCGGATAAACTCTCCGGAAAAGTATATATGGGAAGCATTGCTTGACCTTGCCCCCAGTACTTTTTGCCTATCCCCTTGACAAAATTTTTGTGACAAAGTTAAAAATAGTTGACCAAAAGATAAATTTTTGCTAAAATATTACAATGTAAAATCGTATTGACAGAATTGAAAAAAATAGTTTATAAAAACATAGTATGAAAATTAAAAGTAAAAGTTCAGCATATCAGGTGTATATATGACACAAAAATCATTCAAACTATGGGGCGGGAGATTTCATAAACCGGCGGATAAACTTGCAGAAGAATTCACCGAGTCAATATCCTTTGACTCGCGGCTCTACAGGCATGACATACTGGGGTCGGTAGCCCACGTTAAGATGCTCTCAAAGTGCGGGCTGGTCCCGAAGAATGAAGCCGTCAGGATTGTGTCTGCACTGCGGGGGCTGGAAAAGGAAATTTCTAAAAGGGTCAAAGCAGGCAGGTTCAAATTGGATAAAAAATACGAGGACATCCACACCTATATTGAAAAGAAGGTCATTGAGAAGGTGGGCGATGCCATAGGTTCAAAGATTCATACGGCAAGGTCAAGGAACGACCAGGTCTCAGTTGATTTGAGGCTCTACATCAAAGACGAGATAAGAGAAATATTATTACTGCTTTCAGGCGTATGCAATGTCATACTTGACAATGCAAAAAAATACCGGGACGTCCTTATGCCCGGATATACCCACATGCAGGTCGCAAAGCCGATATATTTCAGGGATTACATCCTTGCATATTTTGAGATGTTTTACAGAGACAGCCAGCGGCTGCTGGACTGCCTGAAGAGGATGGATTTTTCGCCGCTGGGCGCAGGCGCAATAGGAGGCACGTTCTATAAAAAGACGGACAGGGCGAGCGTAGCCAGATACCTTGGCTTCTCGGGGGTGGTGTCAAACACCGTTGACGCTGTTTCAGACAGAGATTTTGTCATTGAGTTTATTTTTGATCTGGCGATGATAACCTTGCACATAAGCAGAATCAGCGAGGATTTTGTGATATGGCTGAACCCGCAGTTCGGATTTATATCTCTTGATGAATCGTTTATGACCGGCAGCAGTATCCTGCCGCAGAAAAAGAACCCTGACGTGTGTGAGATTGCAAGGGCGAAAACAGGTCGGCTCTACGGCAACCTGATGACGCTCCTTACGCTTATGAAAGGGCTGCCGCTTTCCTATAACAGGGATATGCAGGAAGACAAACCGCCTCTTTTTGATTCCGCGGACACGGTTAAATCCACTCTGAGAATCTATACGAAAATGCTTGAAAAACTCGGGGTCAACAAGCAAAAAATGCTTGAAGTCCTTGTTGAAGCGTCCGGCTATGCGGTGGCGCCGAAGATGGTTGACTACCTTGCAGAGAAGGGGTTCAGTTTGAGGAAAGCCCACGGGTTCGTCAGCAACCTTGTGAAATACTGCGAGGCGAAAAAGATTAATTTACTCTCGCTGAAACGGCCCGACCTCGCCGACTTCGTAAACAATTTTTATAAACCGGATAAGGGGTTTGTCGGTTACCTCGTCGGTAGGTCAAAGGCAGGTTCTGCGCGGAAGGCGGCAGAATCAGCGCCGGGGCAATACCTGCTTGAAGAATGGTTTAATGAAAAATTCCTGAAAGAGTGCACGTCCCTCTCTCTGCCCGCCGTGGATAAAAACGGAGACAGGCAGTTTAAGGACGTCTCAGAAAGAATCAGAGGAATAATGAATGAAACAAGTGCTTATTACAAATGACGACGGTATCCTGGGCGTCGGGCTGCCCCCGCTCATAAAAGAGATAGAAGGCATCGCCAGGGTGGTGGTCATAGTCCCGGACAAGGAGCGTTCCGCGGTGAGCCATTCTTTAACCCTGCACGACCCGGTGCGTGCGAGAAAAATCAGCAGGCATACCTACGTACTTAGCGGCACCCCCGCTGACTGCGTGAGGTTCGGCATATTAGGGCTTATAAAGGGAAAGATTTCATTGGTAATATCCGGCATAAACTACGGGCCGAACATGGGCAACGACGTCGTCTATTCAGGGACCGTCGCGGCTGCCAGGGAGGGGGCATTGCTTGAAATCCCGTCGTTCGCAGTGTCGCTCGTCACAAAGACGGGAAGGCACTTTGCCAGCGCCGCAAGGTTCGCAAGGACACTGGCGAAATTCATCCTGAAGGACAACGCAAAGGAAAGATGCTTCTTCAACGTGAACGTCCCGGACGTCCCGTTCAACAAAATAAAAGGGGTGGACATCACCGCTCTCGGGAAGAGGATTTACGACGACAAAATACACACCAGGAAAGACCCCTACGGCCTGCCGTATTACTGGCTTAAGGGCAGCATCCTCTCGGGGGAAAACATCCCCGGAACGGACATATTTACAGTGAACAAAAACAGGATATCGGTTACTCCGCTCATCGTGAACAACACGGACAACGAATACCTGGCAGACCATAAGAATAAAATCCAGTCCCGTCTCAATTTACCGTTCAAAAAATGAAATTTAAACTCACGTCCGGCTTCAGGCCGGCAGGTGACCAGCCGTCTGCAATCAACGAACTGTATTCGTGTATAAAGAATGACAAGAGGCACCAGGTACTGCTTGGTGTTACGGGTTCGGGCAAGACATTTACGGTTGCAAACGTAATACGCCGGTGCCAAAAACCCACGCTGGTTATTTCACATAACAAGATACTTGCCGCCCAGTTGTATGCCGAGTTTAAGGAGTTTTTCCCGGATAACGCCGTTGAGTATTTTATTTCCTACTACGATTATTACCAGCCGGAGGCATACATCCCCCAGACAGACACCTACATAGAGAAAGACGCCTCAATAAACGAACACATTGATAGATTGCGTCTCAGGGCTACCTCGTCGCTGCTTGAGAGGAAGGACGTAATAGTA
>JAHJSO010000086.1 GCA_018830385.1 Elusimicrobiota bacterium
GGCTGAGACATGAGGTTGCCTACGGGGATAGGGAGTCGTCTGCACGGCAGGACTGTCCCGTCGGGGAGCACGGCCATACCGTCCCTGCCAACTATGCACTCCGCCCCAAAAAATTCCGGCATGGTATCATACCGCCGGCTCGTACGGCTCGGAGCCCGCCCGCACCCATCATCCTCGCGCCCCGCTGTCCCACGCCCTTCGTTTCCGCGACCTGTCCCAAAAACCCCCGGAGCCCGCCCGCTTGCCGCTCCCGTTTTTTTAAGTTGGACGTACAGCGCCTTATATTTTACCATTTCTTTTGGGTCGTAATCAGTCCCACCGGGGAAGCATTCGCACTCGCCGTTCGGGCCGTATCCCTGCCCGCCGTCCGGGGTGTCAAGTATTTTTCTGTAGAGAGCGTCAAGTTCTGCTCCGGTTACCACTTCGCCGGTAATTTTTTTCCCGCGTCCCAACGGTATAAATCTTTCAATAATAAAACCGTCAACGCCGGCGTCAACGCAAAAATTATAAAGTTTTCCGGCATCCGCATAATTGCTCTTCATAAGCGTGAACATAATTACAACCGGCATTTTTTCCCGTACCAGCAGTTTTACGTTTTCAACCGTCTTTTGGAAAGTGCCTTCGCCGCGGATTGAATCGTTCACCCCGGGCGAGACGCCGTCCAAAGAGACGAATATTTTGTCAAACTTCCGGTATGCGGTTTTTATGCCGGACAGTTCAGAGATATATCTGTCTATCAGCGTGCCGTTTGTGATGATGGATATTTTTGAGACCGCATCCTGTGCGTTAAGGTATTCAATAATCTGCCGAAGTTCCCTCTTAAGCAGCGGCTCGCCGCCCGTCAACGCAACGCTGAGTTTTGAATCCCATATTCTCATTGTCTCAAGGATATTGTCGCACACCGTCCGCAGGCCGTTCTTCCAGCCGAGTTCCATTTCCGTCGTGTATTTTTCCTGGTAACAGTCAATACACCTGATGTTACAGGTATCCGTTATGTGCCACTGTACATGGAATTCTTTCATAAAAATTTCCTGATTTACTCGCTGCCGCCGGGTTGCCGGCCAAAAAATTTTCTGATTTACTTGCTGTCGCCGGGTTGCCGGTCAAAAAATTTCCTGATTTCCTCAATGTCGTCCGTCCGCCTGCATTCCGGCAGTGATTCAATAAACCATCTTCCGTAATATCTGGTTTTTATGCGGGGGTCCAAAATCGCAACCACCCCGCGGTCCGTCTTTGTTCTTATAAGACGACCAAACCCCTGCTTAAGCATTATTATCGCCTGTGGCAACTGATAATTCAGGAAAGGGTCCCTGCCCGATTTTGCAAGAAATTCCATTTTCGCTTCGGTAACGGGGTTGTCCGGCACTGCAAAGGGCAACTTAAAAATTATTACGCACTCAAGGGCGCTGCCTGGCACGTCAACACCCTGCCAGAAAGTATGCACTCCAAGCAACACCTTGCCGGTTTCTGCCCCCGTGTTTGCGCCCAAGCCCGTGCCTTTTTTAGAGCCGCCTGACATCCTGCCCGTCGGTATTGCGCCGTCTCCTTCCGCCCCCACGCTTTTTCCGCCTTTCTTGAACTCACTCATCATTTTCCATCGAGGCATCTCACCCTGTTTCATCAGATGAACCCAGCCGGGTTTTCCGGTGAATTTTTCGTCCAGATATGCGTGCGTCTGTTCAAGCGTATCATAACTTGTGAAAAGGACGAACGTCCTGCCGCCGGTTATTTCAAGGATTTCTCCCGCACGGCGGGTAGCCGCGCCCCTGAATTTTTCATTCTCAATAGACGGGTCGGGGATGTCACCGGGCACGTACATTAGAGCGTTGTTTTTGTAATCAAAAGGGGAGTCCAGCATTATTTCAACCGGGCTGTCCAGCCCGAGCCGGTGTTTTATAAAATCAAACGTCTTGTTTATGGATAAAGTCGCCGAGGTGAGTATCGCCGTCTCAATTTTATCAAAAACGCTGTTTTTCATAAGGAATGATATGTCAACCGGAACGGCATGCAACTCCACCCTTGTATATTTTATCTTCGGCTTGATGTCCACCCAGTAAACGAAATCGTCCTGCGACTGTTCCGTGAACAGTTTAATCCCGTTTGAAACGGCCAGCACCCTGTCTGAGTATGCCTGCAGTTCCAGACGCGAATCGTCATCTTCCGTCTCAGAAAAAGCGATTTTCATGTTCCGGTAAAGGCGTGCAATCGGTTCGTCAAGGAAGTTTTCAAAAAAGTTTGCGGAGCGGATTCTCCTGGTGGACGCCCTCGCCCCCAATTCGTCAATGATGTTGGAAAAATACGCTTCCGAAACATCACGCAGGTTTTTGACTGCCCGGATTATTTCCAATTTCAGTTCACCGTCAATGTCTTTCAGTCGCGTCAATACCCCCTTTTGCGTCCTCTCCGCATAAATGTGGTCAAGCAGGTACAGGATGCCCCCGTTTGATATTTCCATCCCGAGGTATTCGGTGGCGATGTCCTCTATGTTCTGGGCTTCATCAAACACGGCGACATTATACAACGGCAGTACCTTTCCCGCAGACGCAATGTTCGCAAAAAACAGGTGGTGGTTAACGACAAGCAGGTCCGCCTTTGACTGGAACAACCGCGCCCTGTTATAAAAGCAGGCGCCGGCATGGCGGCACTTTTTTCCGAGGCACAGGTCCGGCTCGCGACACACCTTTGACCACGTTGTCTTCCCGGGTTCAAAATCCAGTTCAAGACGGAGACCCGTCGTGGTTGTGTCTTTCCAGTCGGAAATTTTGCTTATTTCCCTGACTTCCCGCGGGGAGTCAAAAAGCCCGTGCTGGTAGGCCTGGGCGAGCCGCCTCAGGCAGATATAATTCTGACTGCCGACGCAAAGGGCGTATTCAAAATCAATGCCGAGGGCTTCTTTCAGAAACGGTATGTCCTTGTTTGTAAGTTGTTCCTGCAGCGTTTTCGTGTAGGTTGAGACGACGGCCTTTTTCTTTTTTTCCACGGCATGATAAATAAGGGGAACAAGGTAGGCGAGGGTTTTGCCGGTCCCGGTGCCCGCCTCAATTATCAGATGTTTTCCCGTCTGAAAAATCTTTTGGATTTCCTCAGCCATTCTGGCCTGCTGAGGGCGGGTCTCGTAACCGGGGAGCGCCTTAGAGATGTGCCCGTCGGGTGAGAAGATATTTTTTATGTCCGGCATTTTGAATAAACCTTATAACATGTTATTGCGGACGAGGGTCTTCGGAGAAAAAATGTTTAACGAACGTTTCAATAAAAACGTCCTCTTCGCCTTTCGGAATCTGCGCCCCGCCGGCAGTGGGATGCCCGCCTGCGGAGAAGAAATGCACCTCATTCCTTTGCTTGTCAAGTATTGCGGGGATGTTCACCTTTATGTTTTTGCCCGCCCGTATTTCAACGCTTGTTTTGTCGCTGTTTTCGGACGAGTAGGTTAACACGCACACCTTTTCAGGAAAGATGGCGGAAAGTATCCCCGCGCTTATGCCGGCGGAGTAATGAGGTGACTTGCTCCTGTAAAAAATAACGGGGGCTGAATCAAAAAACTTTCCCTGTGTCTTTGCCGTTTCAACGGTGTCTTTTATGTCCACCTGAAAATTTTTATACATCTGCCATGCCCTGTCCATCAGTGGTATGGATTTATCAAAGAGTTTTTCCGGCTTGTCGTCGCGGAAAGCCGTTTCAAGGACTTCAAAAGAAACGTTGGTCCTCGTGTCGGGACGGTAGAAGAATCCGGAGTTTGTCAGGTAGGTCAAACCGTGAAGCATGTCAACGTAATCCTCGTCGGGTGTCGGCTCAAACAGGAAGGGGTACGTATTCCGGGTTTTTTCCTTTAATTCGGAATAGTCGTCAAAACTGTTATCACCCACAAGTCCGCAGGCGGCTAACCATTCGCCCCTTTTACCCTCGGGGATAGTCCTGTTTGCGAGCGAGTATGCAAAGTATGACGTCGGGTGGGATATATTTTTTTCTACGGCAAGCCGTGGGTTGAAAAAGACCAGATTGCCGTATTCGGGCGCCTGTTTCACTATGTGATGGTCATAGACGAACACCTTCCTGATGTTTTCACACCAGTTCTTCAGTATCGTTTTCTGGGAATACAAAGACAGGTCAAGGACAATTAAAACATCGGGGCGGGCTTTCATGACGAGTGCGCTTTCCGTTTCAAGGTCGTATGAAAAGGATGGAGCATAAATTAAGGTCTCGGGGAACTTGCCGATTAAGTGTTTCAGCACGTAACTCACATATACCGCTGATGTGACGCCGTCGGCATCGCCGTGATGGACGAGGCAGATTTTATTTTCCGGCGAGATGGCTCTGAAGAATCCGGCGCTGCGATCAAGCAGTTGGTCCCAGGTGTACTGTTTTTCTTGTGAGGTCATGTCAGTGGTTCCTTTCTTTTGCAATGTCATTGCGAGCCACTCAGATAAACTTTGTCGGATATTATACCATAAATTTCTAATCTAATCAAGGCACGGGGATGCCGGTGTTTTATCTGCCCTGGGATTTTTCCAGGATAATATTCCTTGAAATGGGTGAAGCGGAGTTTGTTCTCCCCTGTTATTGCAAAGCCATAATGTCATCTTAACTGCAAAGCAAAATGTCACATAATCTATACATCTTTTCGGTACGGGAACTGTTGAATAAATTGACCATCATAGAAAACTCGCAGTGATTTACCGGGAATAACATAGA
>JAHJSO010000087.1 GCA_018830385.1 Elusimicrobiota bacterium
AGTTTTTGTTTTGTGTTCAAAAAATATCAAGTATGCTGTATAATTGAATATTGAGCGGCGCGGTTGCGCGTCGGGGATAGGATTTTTCGATTGGCGTGGCGCCTGTTGGTGCGGTAGATGAAAAAAAATTTAATTATATTAGGGTTAATTCTCGTTGTCGCTTTCGCCGTACGCACACTACCTTTTGTAAAAATTACATTTCAAGAAGGAAAGGTATTCTTCCACGATACCGATTCTTATTATCACATGCGAAGGATTGTTTATTCCGTTCGTAACAATTTTAACCTACCCGAATTTGATAGTTATCTTGAGTATCCTGCAGGAGCACCTTGCTACTGGCCGCCGTTATTTGCCAAATCAGTTGCATTTATTGTCTATTTGTTTCAGGGGCGAGCAACTTCTGAAATTGATATGGAAAAGGTAGCCGTATGGGTTATGCCTGTGCTGGGATGTTTGGGAATTATCCCAGCATATTTGCTCGGAAAAATAATATTCTCATCAAAGGTTGGGCTGCTTACGGCGTTTCTATTCGCTTTACAGCCGACTTATATTGATTACTCTAAACTTGGCAAACTTGACCACCATGCTGCTGAATCACTCTTTGTCCTTCTGTCAGGGTATTTCTTCCTGATGATGCATTATCCCGGAAAATACTATGTTTTCCGTCGGGCTTACGAAAAATCAAGCTTATACGCTGTCCTTACGGGGCTAACCCTTTACCTTTCCTACATGTTCTGGACAGGCACAATTCTTTATCTGGTGCCTCTGGTTGGTATGATGTTTTTCACAGCGATATTTTTAAGTGCGGGGATGGGCTCAAGCGAAAGAACGGGATTAAATGCGGGAACGGAATTACCGAAATCAAGTGGAGGCATGGAATATAGAAAATTATTAAATAGATATTTAATAATGCTTTTAACATTGTTTTTGCTGCTGTTAAAACCCTGTCTGGGTTCATGGTATGGAAAAAGAGGGCTTTTTACCTATGACGGGCTTTCACTTTTTCCGCTCACCATCATTCTCGGACTGATTTTTATTTTCGGGCTTATGAAAATATCAAGTTTCCTGTTCTCTCCGCTGTTCACCCCATTGCTCTCTCCGGAAACGGACAAAAAAGAAAAAATACTGAACCTTGTTAGTTTCACCTTTTCCGTGGTTTTTTTGTTACTGGTTACATATATATTCATCCCAAAGATATTTGATTCAATTCTGGCTGGGATATCGCTTCTGGCAAAAAGAGGTGATACTCCTTATGACATACGGCTTACAACTGTCTCCGAAGCCTATCCGTTATTCTGGGATGGGCAAAGGATAAATCTTTTAAGAGGTGTGTTTTCATTATCGCTTGGCATTTTCCTTGTTCCGTTCGCGCTACTAACAATTTTTTTAAAGCGGCGTTCTAAAAGCATTACCCCTTTTCATTCCCTGTTTATTATTGTCTGGACGGTATATTACATGGCGATTTCTCTGTACCAAATCAGATTTGGATATATATTTGGCTATCATGTTTCGTTACTGACCTCCTTTATGTTTTTTATGATATATGACTATATGAAACATCGTGGCTCAGACGAACTTATTGAAGTAAAAATAAAATACAAACCATTTTTACGCTTTTATGAGAAATACAACTGGTTGCCGAGGATTGGTCTTCAGCATATCATTTTGTTACTATGTATATACTTTTTTTATTGGAACTGTAAACTACTGCATCTTTCCTGGAAAGTCACTGCACAAAAGGCAGCGATTACTTCTGATGATTATCAAACATTGACCTGGATAAAGAAAAATACCCCGCCAACTTCTTTTTATTCTACGCCAGAGATGGGCGTTCCCGAATACGGTATAATGGCACAATGGACCTGGGGACATTTTATTAAATATCTCTCTCAACGGCCTGCTGTATCAAACCCTTTCGGTACGGGCGTAGATAAGACGGTTAAATTCTATCTGGCAAGAACAGAAAAAGAAGCCAATAAGATAATGGATGAAAACAAGTGCCGATTTGTAATCACTGCAGACCTGTTGCTGATGATTGAAGATTTGCGTAAAATGTCGGGCTATTATCCTGAAGAAACTTACCGACTAATAAGAGTGGTTGATGGCGTGCTAAGGAT
>JAHJSO010000088.1 GCA_018830385.1 Elusimicrobiota bacterium
CTGTCTTTGATCATTATACAAAAAAATCCGGAAAAAAGCAAAATTATTTAGCCCATTGAGGACGTTTCCATTGATTTCAGAAAGTCCTTGTTGGATTTCGTTGCGGAAAGTTTTTCGATAAGCAGTATCATCGCTTCAACCGGGTTGAGTGAACTCAGTAGTTTTCTGAGTATCCACATCTTGTTCAGGTCGTCCTCTTCCAGAAGCAGTTCCTCTTTTCTGGTGCCCGACCGGCCTACGTCTATGGACGGAAATATTCTCCTGTCGGCGAGTTTCCTGTCCAGGTATATCTCCATATTCCCCGTCCCCTTGAATTCCTCAAATATTACGTCGTCCATACGGCTCCCCGTCTCAACGAGAGCCGTCCCGATTATGGTTAAACTACCGCCCTCTTCAATTTTTCTTGCCGCCCCGAAAAACCTCTTCGGCCTCTGGAGGGCAGTGGCATCAATGCCTCCCGAAAGCACCCTGCCGCTGGCGGGGGTCGTGGTGTTGTATGCGCGCGCCAGACGAGTGACCGAATCAAGCAGTATTACGACGTCCTTGCCATGCTCGGTGAGCCGTTTCGCCTTTTCAAGCACCATCTCCGCCACCTGTACGTGCCTGTCGGCCGGCTCATCAAAGGTTGAGGATATAACCTCGCCCTTAACCGACCTCTGCATGTCGGTGACCTCTTCAGGACGCTCGTCGATAAGGAGCACAAGCAAAACGATTTCAGGATGATTCTTTGTAATTGCATTCGCTATTTTTTGCAGGATTACCGTTTTGCCCGTCCTCGGCGCGGCGTTTATAAGAGTCCTCTGCCCTTTGCCCAGCGGGGATATCAAATCAATCGCTCTTGTCGTCAATTCATCTTTTGATGTTTCAAGCCGGATCCTCTCGCACGGGTAGAGCGGGGTAAGGTTATCAAAAAATATTCTGTCTCTTATCTTTTCCGGTTCATCCCCGTTGACCGATTTAATCTGCAGCAGGGCGAAAAACCTCTCGCCCTCTTTCGGCGGCCGCACATACCCCGAAACAAGATCACCCTTCCTCAGCCCGAACTTTTTTATCTGTGACGGTGAGATGTATATGTCGTCGGGGCTCGGCAGGTAGTTGTAGTCCGTTGACCTGAGAAAACCGAAACCGTCAGGCAAGACCTCAAGTACGCCCTCGTTATAAATAAGTCCGTTCACCTTTGTCTGCGCCTCAAGGATCTTCGCGATGAGTTCCTGCTTCCGCAGACCGGAATTCGTCTCAATGCTCATGTCCCTTGCCGTTTTCATGAGTTCCGGCAAAGTAAGTTTGTTCAACGCCGTAATGTCCATCAGATTTTCCATTTTAAAATCCTCTCTAGATTGTTCTACCGGGCTGTCAAATAAGGTTGAATCCCTCCCGGTTGGAATTGCCCTACCCTTCGGTAGTCATCAGTTTTTGCACAACATACCCGGATAAATCCAGGTGTGTTCGCACTAAAACCCTGTAAGAACGTTCGGACAAGTGTTATTTTAATTCGATCATAGGAAAGCAACTAAACGCATAGATATGTCTTTAGGCCTGTATCCAAACTCCTTAAAATAAGCGGAAGTACCTCTTTGCGACAGATTATACCAATTTATTGTTTTTTTGTCAAGGGGTTTCTGAAAAAAAATTTCCTGAAAAATATTTTTAACCTGTTTTTAACGGCGCCCGCCGGTAACGAGTTGTCAATCACAAAGTCGGACATTTTCCTTTTTTTTGAAAGGGGCATCTGGGAAGAAATCATAGCAGCCGCCTGATCTCCCGGCAGTTTGTCCCTCTTCATCAGCCGGGCTAACTGTACACGGTACGGAAGATATACCAGCGCCACAACATCAACAAGTTTTTCCAGTCCCGCCTCAAAGAGGAGCGGGGCGTCTATGACTACAACCACCGGTTTTTTTTCAGCGGAGTAAGCGGCGTAAACTGCAACCTTTTCTTTTATCCTTTTTATGATTGCCGGGTGCGTTATCCTTTCAAGTTTCCTTTTGTCTGCCTGGTCGTTAAAAATTATTTCGCCGAGTTTTTTCCTGTCAAGGGTTTTATCCTTTTTGAGAATGTCCGTTTTGAACTCACGGACAATTTTCGCATATACTGGGCTGTCTTTACGGACAACCTCGCGGGCAATTTTGTCTGCATCAATTACCTTTGCGCCCGCCCGGCGGAAATGGGCCACCACGGTTGACTTGCCGGTGGCAATACCGCCTGTAACGCCTATTATAGGATGTTTTTTATTCCGCCATAAAATTTTTGTCACCCCTGCGCCCCCCGGGAATTGTCGGCTGGCTGCATATCCCGCCAGTTCATCCCTGTTTTTATGTCAACTACAACGGGCACGTCAAGTTTAACTGCGGTCTCCATTTCCGATTTGATGGCCGCACCGAACTCAATCGCATCCCTCTCCCGGACCTCAAAAAGCAATTCGTCGTGCACCTGCAGGAGCATCCTTCCCCTTGTTTTTTCGGAAGCGAACCTCCTGTGGATGTTAATCATCGCCTGTTTTATAATGTCGGCGCTTGTGCCCTGGACGGGAGTGTTTATTGCAACCCTCTCTGCAAACGACCTCATTGCCCCGTTCTTTGAATTTATCTCCGGGATGAAGCGCAGCCGGCCCATCAACGTTGAAACACGGCCTTCTTTCCTGACGGTATCAAGGGTTGAGTCAATCCAGTCCCGGACGCCCGCATACCTCTTAAAATAATCGTCAATGTAACGCCGCGCCTGTTCATCCGGAATGCCCAACTGCTGCGCAAGTCCGAATGCGGACATCCCGTAAACAATTCCGAAATTTATCGTTTTGGCGACCCGCCGCAACTGCTCGTCAACCTTTTCCGGTGGGACGCCGAAAATCTCCATAGCGGTAGCGGTGTGGATGTCCTCTCCTTTACTGAAAGCGGACATCAGGGATTTGTCTTTTGAGATATGGGCAAGTACCCTCAAATCAATCTGCGAATAGTCGGCGGAGAGAAAAACATAACCCTTTTCCGGAATGAATGCCGTCCTTATTTTTTTACCCATCTGCGTCCTGACAGGGATATTCTGCAGGTTCGGTTCGGTTGAAGAAAGACGCCCTGTAGCGGTAACCGTCTGGTTAAAGGTGGTGTGGACCCTGCCGGTTTGCGGCTGCGCCATATCAATAAGTGCATCCACATAGGTGGACTTCAACTTCTGTAATTCCCTGTATTCAATAATCTTTTCAGGAAGAGGATGGACGCCCGCAAGGCTCCGCAATACCTCTTCGTCCGTTGAATATCCGGTCTTTGTTTTCTTTACGCTCTTCAGTCCCAGTTTGTCAAAGAGTATAAAAGACAATTGTTTCGGTGAGTTAATATTAAACCCTTTGCCCGCCATGGAGTATATGTCCCTTTCATACCTCTCTATCTCCACCTTAAATTCTACTGAAAGAAGGTTCAGGTACTGAAGGTCAACCTTCACGCCCGAGAGTTCCATATCCGCCAGTACTGCAAGCAACGGCATTTCAATTGTCTCAAAAAGAGGGTTCAAGTTTTTCCCCGTCAGTTCCTTTTTAAGTACCCCGTGCAGACGCAGGACGAAACCGGCAGCGGCGCACGACCCGTCCTCCGGACTGGTACCTCGGGCGGCCCCACCGTCCGTAGCCATCGCGTCCATGCTTATCTGCCTGTCTTCCCCGCCGGTTCCCCCCACTGACTCCGGTATGTTTATACCGAGATACTCAAAAACCACGTCCTTCAGGACATGGTTTTTTCTTGAAGGGTTCAGGCAATACGAAGCGACCATCGTATCAAAATACGCTCCTTTCATTTCTATCCCGTATTTTACAAGACAGAGCATGATATATTTCAGATTATGTCCTATCTTTTTTATCCCGGGGTCCTGCAGGACACTGCTGAACCGGTCAACGGGAAAGCCTGTCAATATGGGAACGTATGCCGCAGTGCCCTCCCCCGTTGAAACAGCCATGCCTGTTATCTCCGCTTTAAGAGGGCTCTTTTCTGTCGTCCGTAAAACTATTGAGAACATCCCTGACTTCCTTATCTCTTCTATCACTGCCGCCAGTTCATCTTCACCCGCCAGCGTCCTGCACCCGTATTCCCGGTTGTCCTTCGTAGCAGGCATTATCCCGGATTTTATGAATTCGTTAATGAGCGAGTTAAACTCCATATCCTTCAACAACGATACGAATCTCTCACTCCGGACCCTGCCCGGCTGCAGGGTGAATCGCTCTATGTCCGTCTCCACAGGGACGCAGTCGTCAAGTTTTATCAGGTTTCTGCTCAGCAATAAATTCTCCATTCCCGTCTTTATTTTTTTTGAAACGGCAGTGGGCAGTTTTTCAATGTTTTTCAGCAGTTCTTCAACCGAACCGTATTCGGCAATAAGTTTTGATGCTGTCTTTTCGCCGATACCATGCACACCCGGAACGTTATCCGTCGCATCTCCCGAAAGAGAAAACACGTCCACCATCTGTCCGGGACTGACACCGTATTTTTCAACGACTTTCTCCGGCGTAAAAAGGGTTTCTTTCGGTTCGTTCAGCACGTTTATATTTTTGTCCACTAACTGGAGGATGTCCTTGTCCCCGGTCACGATGATTATTTTCATCCCGTCCGCAACGTTCTTCCTTGCCAGCGTGGCGATTATATCATCCGCCTCATAGCCCTCCTTTTCAACTGCCGTTATCCCCAGAGAACTCACCGCCTCTCTGATGGCCGGTATTTGCGTTTTCAACCCTTCTTCCGTTTCCCTGCGGTTCGCCTTGTAACCGGCAAACTCAATATGCCTGAAGGTCTTTGACGGGTGGTCAAAACAAACGGCGAGATATTCAGGTTTGAACGTTTTTATTATCTTTACCAGCATCCTGAGGAAACCGTAAACCGCCTGGACCATCTCCCCTTTTGAAGTAAAA
The DNA here is from genome assembly GCA_018830385.1 of Elusimicrobiota bacterium. Taxonomy (GTDB): domain Bacteria; phylum Elusimicrobiota; class Endomicrobiia; order CG1-02-37-114; family JAHJSO01; genus JAHJSO01. The sequence goes on from JAHJSO010000088.1 coordinate 4,886, forward strand.
AGCGGTGGCAGGGCATGATATGCCCTGTGGATGTAGGCGTTTCCGTCAATAATAAGAAATTGTTTCATCGGAAGAATAAATTGCAGTGGCAATGCCCGTCCCTTTCTATCTCTTCCTTATGCCACCTGCATGGACATGCTTTCGGCTGGTCTTCCGCTGGCTTGCCCGTAACAATCCTGCACGGACAGTAATACCTGCCGTATTTTATTTTATTCCTGGCGAGCCCTTCCAGAACGGTCTCAACTATTTCCGCATCCGGGTTGAGTTTGTATCCCGTTACCGAACAGTATTTTTCAATAACTCGTCTTATTCTTTCTTTTGCCTGTTTTAATCGTCCGACATCTCCATTAGTCATTTTATGACTCCGTATTGTTATTCCGGGCGGAGCGAGGAATCTTGTTGGTTTACGATTGCTTCAGGACTTCGTCCTTCGCAATGACTCCATGGCGTTGGAACATGGCAGATATATCGTGAATGTACTGCCTTTACCCGGCTCTGATTTGAGTTTAATCTTCCCTTTGTGTGCCGAGACGATTGAATTCGCAATAGCAAGACCCAGGCCCAAACCCCTTTCCTTCCTCGTGCTGGAACCGTCCACCTGGAAAAAATTTGAGTATATTTTGTCGTGATATTTTTTGCTAATGCCTATCCCTGTGTCTTTTACGGATACCATAACGCAGGTCTTGTTTTTGGAACATCTGAGTTCCACCTCCCCCCCCAGCGGAGTAAACTTAAGTGTGTTAGTCAATAAATTTGAAACCGCCTGATACATTCGTTCAGAATCAATTACTATTGGAGGAATCCCTTCCTGTATCCGTCTGATAAATTTTATCTCTTTTTTCCTGAATTCATTCTCAAAATCCATGATTAGTTTATTTAACACATTTGATATCCGGGTTTTTCTGAAATTGTAAATCAGTTTACCCGACTCCATTTTTGAAAAATCCAGGAGGTCAGCCACTAATTTATCCATCCTTTGAACATTTCTCTGAATCAGTTCTAACATCTGTTTTTTGTTTTTACTCGGCGTAGGGTCATCAAGGAGTTCAGCGGCGCCTGAAATAGCCATAAGCGGGGTTCTCAATTCATGGCTTACGTTTGAAAGAAATTCTGATTTTAACCTGTTCAGAAACAGCAATTCAGCAGACGCCTGAAAAGACCCGATTACAAGTGCGGCGTAGTTTGAAAACATTTTAATTATCCTTTTGTCCTCATCTGAAAAAAGTACAGGCGTGTCTTCTGTCTTATTCAGACACAGGACACCCAGAAGCATTCCTTTTAACAGAATTGGATTGATAATTGAACTGACAATTTCTTTCCTTGGTGGGTATGTTTTAAACAGTGGATATTTGTGCAGTCCGTTGTGTAAAATCAGTGTCTTCCTGCTTCTGGCAACATAACCGACTATGCCTTCGCCTATACTCACTTCCTTTTTAATCTTTTCCTCCATTCCGATACAAGTCATCATCTCCAACTTTTCTGTTATTTTATTGTAAACAAAAACCGAGCCCGAATTGGCCCTCATAATCTTTAAGGCATTCCCCAGAAGTAATGAGAGTAATTCCTCCTCCGTTTTGTCTGAAGATGTCTCTGATACAAATTCAAATAAAGATATGGCATTTAGAAGAACCTCCGACTCAGATTTTAAACGACAGAACTCAAGAGAGCGCCGGACAGTATTTAACAGAATGTGTATATCAAACGGTTTTATCAGATAATCGCAAGCGCCTTCTTTCATCGTCGTAATGGCTGTTTCAATGGTGCCGTAAGCGGTCATTATTATAACAATAACTGACGGGTATTTATGTCTTATTTCCTTCAAAAGTGCGATACCGTCCATGTCGCCCGGCAGTTTTATATCGGCTAAAACCATATTAAAAAATTTATTATTCAGTATCGCAAGGGCGTCCCTGCCGCTTGAGACGGTCTCTACATAATAATTATTACTCTCAAGAACCCTTTTACACATACCTGCAACTGCCGAATCATCATCAACCAACAATATCTTCGTTTTATTAATTAATTCTTCGTTTTCCATTTTGAAATTTTTTCAGGTAGAACCGCTACCCTGCGGGTATATCAAGTGGGTTTTGCAAGCGGAGAGGACGCAAGTCCGTTTATCTGCAATTGCAGTTCGTATATTTTATTTTCTTTCTCGTGCAGTTCCTGACGGGTGGATATAAATTTCACTCTTGCGTCATCCAGTTGTGACATGAGTTGTTTTATTTCTTTTTCCCTTTCTCCTGCGAGCCGCTGCTCCCTGAGTATCGCCTCGTTTTTTCTCCGCTCCCAGAGTTGCTGCTCGTTAACGAGTAAGTCCTCCCACTCCGCCCTTTCCCTCTCCCACTGCTGGACAATCTTCTGAAACTCCGCCTCAAGTTCTGCAATCCTTGACTTCCTCTGGTCATTCTCAACCTTTGTTGATATGTAAATCAACCTGAGTTCGTCCATCTCCGCCGAAAGTAAGGTTATTTCGTCCTGCAGTTTTCGGACTTCCGTTTCCCTTGATTTCTTTACCTGCTCGCTCAATGATACATACTCTTTCAGCCGCTGCTCGGAACGGATCTGCTCTTCAAGAAGGACTTTCTGCCAGTGTGCCTTGTCCTGTTCAACCGTGTTTAACATTCGGGTGTTATTGTCTCTGGCTTGCTGGAACGCCGTTTCAATTCCCTTCGTCTTTTCCTTTTCCAGCGCCAGAACCTGATGCTCTTCGGAAAGGGCGCCTTTCAGTGATATAATTTCTACCTGCAGTTGCTGGTATTTTTCAAGGATAGCAGTCCGCTGCGACTCAAACGCAACCTCCTGGACGAACAAGGAACCTTCAAGTTTCTTTCTTTCCTCTTCAGCCCTGTGGGTTATTCTCATCACTTCCTGCCGGAGCGTTTCAACCTGCTTTATCTTTTCAGTATTATTGTCCTCAACCTCTTTCCTGCGGCGCCTCTCCTGATCCAATTCCATCTCAAGGGCGGCAAGCATTGACATAACCTTGGAGACCTGCTCTTCGGTCTGCGTCTGTATAACATCCTCTTTGACTATGATTTCTTTCTTATGCTCTTCCCACTCCTTTTGCTGCTTTTGCCATGCCTCCTGCCATTCCCTGCGTTCCTGTTCAATCCGGGTTATAATTTCATTATTCCTGCTTTCCAGACCGGTTATCCTTTTATCCCGCTCTGCCACTTCCTGCAGGAGTGTTTCGTTCCGCTGTCTCTCCTGAACC
>JAHJSO010000089.1 GCA_018830385.1 Elusimicrobiota bacterium
TAAATGGCAGGAGGTATAATTAATTATGGCAAGAGTCGCAGGGGTGCAACAAACATGCATATATTCGCACAGCCATATGTTAAATATTGCACAGGTACTTAAATGGCAGGAGGTATAATTAATTATGGCAAGAGTCGCAGGAGTGGATTTACCTAAGGACAAGAAAATTGAGATTGGCCTTGCATATGTTTACGGCATAGGCAAGGTAATATCAAAAAGGATTATTTCTACAACCGGTATAAATCCCGATACAAAGGTTAAGAATCTTACCGAAGAGGAAATAGGAAAACTGAACAGTGAGATAGCGGCCAATTACAAGGTTGAAGGTGACCTGAGGCGGGAAATCCAGCAGAATATTAAAAGGTTGATTGAAACCGGGTCATACAGGGGGATGAGACACAGACGGAACCTCCCTGTGCGCGGGCAGAGGACAAAGACCAATGCCAGGACAAGACGCGGCAAGAGAAGGACAGTGGGTGCAGTAGCTGTAAAAGCGAAGAAGGCAGCGGCGAAGGCCCCGCCAACTGTGTAATTAATTCAGAAAGGACAACAATCGGGGGCAACAAAATGGTCATTAAGACGAAAACAAAAAAGAGGGTATGGGCAGGCGGCACAGCCAGGGTATATATTCATTCTTCTTTCAACAATACGATAGTTACCATTACGGACGAAAAAGGCAATGCCATCATTTCGGCAAGCGCGGGCTCGTGCGGTTTTAAGGGCACAAAAAAGGGAACGCCGTATGCCGCGCAGGTTGCCGCCAGCCAGGCCGCCCGTAAAGCCGTAGAACTCGGCGTCCGGCAGGCGTCTGTGTTCGTAAAAGGGCCCGGCTCCGGCAGGGAGGTCGCCATAAGGTCTCTCCAAGCGGCGGGACTGTCAGTCAATTCCATAAGGGATGTTACTCCGATTCCACATAACGGTTGCAGGCCACCGAAACCCAGGAGGGTTTAAATGGGACGATATACAAGAGCTTCTTGCAGGTTGTGCCGCAGGGCGGGCGACAAACTTTTTCTTAAGGGCGAAAAGTGCCGTACAAAGTGTACGCTTGAAAAAAGGAAAAGTAAACCCGGCATTCACACCAGGTCCAGGTCAATGAGGAAAGCCAGTGAATACGGGAGACGTTTTAAGGAAAAACAGAAGGCGAAACAGATCGCCTGTCTTACAGAAGAGCAGTTCCGCAATTATTTCAGGAAGGCGCAGAAGATGTCCGGCGAGACAGGGCAAAATTTATTGCTTCTGCTTGAGACCCGCCTTGACAACGTTGTGAAACTTATGGGGTTTGCGCCATCAATGAGATTTGCAAGGCAGGTGGTAGTGCACAGGAACGTAAAGGTGAACGGTGTAACAAAGGCGATATCGGCCTACAGGGTCAAGCCGGGCGATAAGGTGTCCATAGACGGCAGGTTTAAGGAAAACCCGGCACTCGTCAGGTGGGCGGAGCGTTTTACAAACGTCCCTTCGTGGCTTACCGTTGACAGGGAAAAACTCACGGGGGAGGTTGTTGCGCTGCCACAGAGGGAGGAGATATCTTACCCTGTGGAAGTTTCATTAATCGTTGAGTTGTATTCTAAATGAGTTGTATTCCAAATAAGAGGGGGGGGGCAAAACAAACATCCAACTGGCGGTTTTATTAATTGTTTTGGCTAATTTATGAAAAGATGATTAGGAAGGCGCTAAGAGGTTAACGCACGGGGAGGCAATAAACATAATGGAAAACTCAGAATTAATTTTTCCTCAGAAGTTGGTCGCCGAGAAACAAGACGGCAAATACGGTAGATTTATCGCAGAGCCGTTTGAGCGCGGTTTCGGCCATACGCTGGGGAATTCACTCAGGCGGATGCTTCTTTCAAGTTTGGAGGGTTCTGCGATTACATCCTGCAGGATACGAGGCAGCGACCACCAGTGGGTAAAACATGAATTTGACACCATCAAAAACGTGAAAGAGGATGTAATGCAGATAATTTTGAATCTTAAAACGATAAGGTTAAAGACATATACTCAGGGGCCTGAAACGCTTACCTTGTCGGTTAAAGGCCCAAAAACGATAACGGCAGCCGGGATAAAAGAAAACCCGAATGTGGAAATACTTACCACCGACCAGGTTATAGCGACGGTCGGGGCGGGCGGCTCCATTGAAATGGAATTAGAGGTCAACCGCGGCAGGGGGTATGTAACCGCCGAAGGTAACAAAAGGCCTTATCACTCCGTAGATACCATACCTATGGACGCGCTCTTTTCTCCTGTGATTAAAGTTAATTATCTGGTTGAAAACGCAAGGGTCGGGCAGAGGATAGATTACGACCGCCTGATAATGGAGGTATGGACTGACGGCAGCATAATGCCGGCGGACACACTTGCATACGCTTCAAAAATAATCAGGGACAGTTTTGCGGTTTTCCTCGGCGAAGAGAAAAAAGAGGAAGCGTCGTCGTCGCCGATTGAAGTCATTCAGCAGGAAAAATTAAAAGAACTGCTTGACCAGCCCATAGAGATACTCGGTCTTTCGTCCAGGCCGTTCAACTGCCTTAAAAGCGCCCAGATAAAGACGCTGAAAGACCTCGTCTCAAAGCAGGAAGACGAGGTTGTAAATTTACGCAACCTCGGGGAAAAATCGGTTGACGAAATAAAGGAAAAACTTTCGGAACATAACCTGACGTTCGGCATGGCCGGCGGGGAGCAAGGGCAATGATACCATATCTTGTTAACATGACGGCCCACCTGTTCATTTATGAAAAAATAAACACCACCCTGGCCAGGGCGAAGAAACTCAAATCATACGCTGAAAAACTAATCACCATTGGCAAAACAGACAGCGTCAATTCAAGGAGAATAGCGACTTCAAAGATCCGCGACAAGCAGGCAGTCAAAAAGTTGTTTGAGGTCATCTCAAAGAGGTATGCCGATAGAAACGGCGGCTGCATCCAGATATTCAAACTGGGTTTCAGGCAGGGGGATTCTGCCCCGCTTGCCATTGTCCGACTAATACAGTAAAATGTTTGATTTCCTTTTCGGTTTGTTTTCAAATGACGTCGGTATTGACCTTGGCACGGCCAGCGTGCTGGTTTATGTCAAAGGGCAGGGTATAGTCCTGCGCGAACCGTCCGTTGTTGCCGTTGAAAGAGAGACAAAGAACGTAGTGGCGATAGGTGTTGAGGCGAAGAGAATGCTTGGCAAGACGCCCGCCAACATCATAGCGGTAAGGCCTCTCAGGAACGGCGTAATAGCCGATTTTGAGATAACCGAGAAGATGATAAGGTATTTTATAAAGAGAGTCCACAACCGCAAGAGTTTGCTGCACCCCCGCGTAGTTATCGGGATACCGTCGGGCATTACTGAGGTTGAAAGGCGAGCTGTAAGAGAGTCGGCCACGCAGGCCGGGGCGAGAGAGGTTTATCTGATAGAAGAACCTCTGGCAGCCGCGATTGGTGCAGGGATGCCCATACAGGAGCCCCAGGGGAATATGATAGTTGACATAGGCGGTGGTACCACGGAGGTCGCCGTCCTTTCGTTGGGAGGAATGGTAATATCAAAGTCACTGGGTATTGCCGGGGACGAGATGGACGAGGCGATAGTCCAGCACTTCAGGAAGAAGTACAATCTTGTTATAGGTGAGAATACCTCTGAGGATGTAAAGATAAGAATCGGTTCGGTATATCCTCTTGAAGAAGAACTCTCTGTTGAAGTGAAAGGCAGGAATCAGGTGACGGGACTTCCAATGACCGTCCGGATAGGTTCGGAGGAAGTCCGCCAGGCCCTTTCAGATCCGATGAGGGCGATAATTGAAATTATAAAATCAACGCTGGAAGAAACCCCGGCTGAACTTTCCGCAGACCTGGTTGACAGGGGTATAATCCTTGCAGGCGGCGGGGCATTGCTCAGGGGTATGTGCGACCTGATTTCTCACGAGACGAACCTGCCGGTAAAAATCGCCGATGACCCGCTTACCTGCGTGGGCCGTGGGGCAGGCAGATATTTGGAAGAACTTGACAACCTGCAGAGAAGCAAAAAAAGTTTCCTATGAGAAATGAAATCCAAACCCGCCATTGTTTTTGTTTTACTCTTTTCGGTTAGTCTGCTTTTTATTGTTTTTGACCTCACGGAAAAAGTTACCTTCATCAGAAACTTTATAAAATACCTCATAAAACCCGCACCCGGGATAGCCCTGAATATCATTGATACGGGCGAACGGATAGGGGGGAATGTCGTTTCCCTTGTTAAGGTTTTTGAGGAGAACCGTGCGCTCGTTAAGGAAAACGTCAGGCTGAAGATTATTGAGGAGCAAAACAGGATACTCGTCAGGCAGAACAATGAGTTAAGGGATATACTCAACCTGCCCAAGAGGCAGGGTTTCAATCTGGTTGCGGCAAGGGTGGTTGCAAGGGACCCCGTCCAATGGTTCAAGTCGGTCGCCATAAACAAGGGGTTTAATGACGGTATTGTATCCGGTTCACCCGTCCTGTGCTGTCACACGGGCAGGATATCGCTCGTCGGCAGGGTGGTTGAAGCGGATGCTGCCGGTTCAACGATTCTTCTGCTGACGGATTCGCTTTCCGGCGTTTCGGTTAAGGTTGTCCGTTCGGGTGAGATGGGCGTAATAATGGGGCAGAACTCCCCTGAATTTATTCTTGATTACATACTGCCTGACGGCGACATAAGGTTGGGAGACGAGGTCGTAACGGGCGGCATAGGAGGCGTATTCCCCGAAGGGTTGCCGGTGGGTGTTGTAACCGACGTCCACGGCAGGGGCAAGGGGCGTTTCAGGCAGGCGACGGTAAAACCCGTCGCCGGGTGGAATAGTTTGCACACGCTCGTGGTTATGGCA
>JAHJSO010000090.1 GCA_018830385.1 Elusimicrobiota bacterium
CCGCAGATCCATTCTTTCCGATTCAACAGCAGACATTCTTGTTTACGGAATGGCTGAAAATACTGTCCTTAAACTCGCAGAAAGAATCAAAAACAGACAAGACCATAAAAACATAAGAGGGATATGTTACATCTCAAAAGAGCCGCCCCAAAACTATACAGAACTTCCTTCATACGAAGAAGTTGTGAAATCTAAAAATGAATTCATCAAAATGTTTAAAATCTTTTATTCAAATAATGACCCGTTCACTGCAAGAGGAATTTACCAGAAACAGAATAAAACATATCTTGTTCAGAACCCGCCAGCGGAATATCTTACACAGAAAGAACTTGACAGGATTTACGGGATGAACTACGAAAGGGACATTCACCCATACTACAAAAAACAGGGCAAAGTAAGAGCGATTAACACTATACAGTTTTCTATCACGACGCACCGGGGTTGCTACGGAGAATGTAACTTTTGTTCAATAGCAATCCATCAGGGTAGAACGGTAATATCAAGAAGCGGACAATCAATAATTAAGGAAGCAGAAAATTTAACCGCGCACAGAGATTTCAAAGGATATATAACCGATGTAGGCGGCCCAACGGCAAACATGTATTCCATAGAGTGTGACAATAAACTCAAAAAGGGCAGCTGCGCTGATAAAAAATGCCTGTATCCGGTAATTTGTAGGAATATGAAGATTGACCACAGCAAGCAGATTGAACTCCTGAAAAACATAAGGCAGATAAAAGGGATAAAAAAGGCATTCGTTGCTTCAGGCGTACGCCATGACATGGTTCTTGAAGATAGAAATCACGGTAAAAATTATCTAAAAGAGATTGTTAACCACCACGTTTCAGGCCAGCTGAAAATTGCGCCCGAGCACACCGAAGAAAATGTATTGAAGTATATCGGAAAATGCAGCAACAGTCACCTGGTTGAATTTAAGAAAACATTTGACCGCCTCAACAGGGAATGCGGAAAGAAACAGTTTCTTACATATTATCTGATAGCGGCGCATCCGGGATGCACTGAAAAGAATATGCTGGAAATGAAAAAATTTGTTTCAGTCAACCTCGCAATAAATCCCGAACAGGTGCAAATATTCACCCCTTCGCCATCAACATTCTCAACGCTGATGTATTATACCGAATCCCACCCGTTCACGGGTAAAAAAATATTCATAGAAAGAAACACCAATAAAAAAGAAAAACAAAAATATATAGTTATGAAAAAAAGCGCCTTTGGACAAAAAAAAGGAACCCGATGAAGGTTCCTTTTTTTCTTTTTTAAAGACTATAAGCAATACAACTTATATCTTTACAACATTCGTCGCTTTTTGACCTTTCTCGTCCGATATGACATCAAATTCTACCTTGTCCCCTTCGTTCAGAGACTTGTAGCCATCCCCCTTAAGTGAAGAGAAATGAACGAAAACATCTTTCCCTTCTTCCGGTGTTATGAAACCATAACCTTTTCCGCTGTTGAACCATTTAACCGTGCCTTTCATTAAAAAAATCACCGCCTTGCTGAAGAAAAATTTTGAATTCAGTTTATCTCTATCGGTAGATTACCTTTGGGTGAATCCGTACTTGCAGAGATGCAAACACTAAACTGATATTACAAACTTCAATCATGCATATTATAGCAATTAATACTTAAAATGTCAATAGGCCGGCAGAAATACCCGCATGAAAGAATTTTTCGGAGGCGGGTTTTCGTATGAAGAGTTACCCGGCTACTGCCCCTTATTGCCCGGGATAATTTTCAACCTCGTTCTTTAATACGGCCAGTTTTACTCCCGCCTGTCTGAAAAATATTCTTGACAGTTCGGCGGCGTGGTACCGCTTTTCACAGACCACCCTTTTTATCCCGGCGTTTATTATCATTTTTGCACAGGTAAAGCAGGGTTCAAAACTAACGTACATCGTAGCCCCGTCGGTTGAGATGCCGTGCAGCGCCGCCTGGACGATGGCGTTCTGTTCCGCGTGCGCCGTCCTTATGCAGTGTTTTGATATTTTTCCGTCGGGCTTGACCATGTCGCACATAATGTGGCCGGCTTCGTCGCAGTGGGGCATACCCATCGGCGCCCCGACGTACCCCGTCGCAA
>JAHJSO010000013.1 GCA_018830385.1 Elusimicrobiota bacterium
GCTCCCGAAGATTCAACATATAAAAAAAGAAGCGCTGCTATTACGGTTCCGACAAGTTTTTTCAACGAACGCCTTTCCCTGTGGAATGCCAGCGCGAACCTGTGCGCCTCGTCACGGATGTGCCGGATGATTTTTAACGCCTGGGAATCAGCGGGAAGCCGTAATGGTTCTTCTGCGGATTGGGTATAAATTTTTTCTTCATCCTTTGCAATGGATATCACGGGAACCGGCGGCGCCTTTACCTCTTTAAGCGCCTCCCCGGCGACAGATAGATGTCCCCTGCCCCCGTCAATTACTATTAAATCAGGCAATTTCTGCGAAAAGGAAACAAGCCGCGAGTATCTCCTGCGGACGATTTCCTTTATCATTGAGTAGTCGTCTATGATGCGAGGCGGCAGTGCAACATTATCCTTCTTTTGCAAGTTCCCAGTGTCAAATATTGCACCTGGTTTGAGTCCCTTTATGTTATACTTCCTGTAAGAGGACCTGTCGGGTTCTCCCCGCGAAAACCTGACCATGGCGCCCACCGGATGGCTGCCCGAAATGCTTGATACGTCAAACGCCTCTATCGTTAAAGGGGGGTGCGGCAGGTTTAGTTTTTCCCTGAGTTCGGTCAGCCCGCGGGACGCCTCAACGAGGGGCAGTATGTCGTTTTCGCCTATCCGTCGGAAGCGTATCTTTTCAAACATCATGTCAATTGTTTTAATGGTGTCCCTGAGTTTTACGGCTTCCTCAAACCGCAGCAACCTTGCCGCAGAATTCATTTCATTTTTTAATCTTGTTTTCAGCCGGAGATATTTCCCCTCCAGGAACAACTGCACTTTCCTTATACTCCTTTTGCATTCCTTTTTCCGGGCATCGTCAATACATGGGGCAGGGCACTGTTTTAGGTGGTAGTAGAGGCACGGTTCACTGCGCCGGGTGTTTTCCCTGCACGGGGGTATCATAAATTTTACCCTCAGCCACCTGAGGAGTTTCCTGACATCTCCTGAATTTGGATATGGGCCGTAGTAGCGGACGCCGCCCTTACCCGCCTTACCCTCCAGCCAGGCCTTTTTCCTGTGCACCATGCAGAGCGCCGGCGCAGATGCATCCGTTTTAAGTTTTATGTACGGGTATGATTTGTCGTCCCGCCAGAGCGTATTATATTTCGGCTGAAGTTTTTTAATGAGACGGCTTTCAAGGAGCAGGGCGTCCCTTTCCGATTCCGTGACTATGTAATCAACCGTTTTTATGGACGAAAGCATCCTGCTGATTTTATAGTCATCCGCCCTTTTTGCAAAATAACTATTAATTCTTTTTGACAGGTCCTTCGCCTTGCCTGTGTAAATAACCTTCCCTGAATTATCCGAAAAAAGATATACCCCGGGGGAATGCGGCAGGCGTGCAACATTACTCATATATTTGTTGGGCATGGTGTTTGCGTTTAATCAATCCTCGCCCGTCGGCGCCCCTTTCATAAACAACCCCAGAACGGGTTTTAACTCCTCTATTCCCAGAAGTTTGGAAACGGATATATATGTCGCCAGGCCTGACAAGACCGGCACCACAAGTTTAAGGATACCAAGCGGGTATTTGAAAGTTGAGGCCAGGTACGTTACAATGACCATGATTATGGCTGCTGATGCAACCTTGACGAATGTCCGGATAATTTTTCGTGAACCCAGGGGGCCTGTCCTTTTCCGTAAATAATAAAAGAGAAGGATAAAGTTTATCCATGAGCATATGGCGGTGGCAAGGGCGAGCCCGCCGATTCCCATGCGCCGCATAAGTATAATATTGAGAGGTATGTTCAGCATCATACAGAAGGCGGACGTCCTGATGGGGATGCGGGTCTCTTTCATCGCATAGAACCCCCCCGCAAGTATCTTAACAAACGCATAAGCAAGCAGCCCCGTTGAATAAAGGGCAAGCGCCGAGTAGGTCATTGCCGTGGCTGAACCGGTAAAACTGCCTCTTTCAAACAACACCTCAATTATAGGCATGCCGATTACTATCAACCCCAGGGATGCCGGTATCAGCGTAAAGAGGACAAGCCGCAGTGAAAAATTCAACGTTTGCACCATCCCCTCCCTGTCATTTTTTGCAACGGACTCAGACATCAGCGGCAGGGAAACGGTGGCGGCTGCTATTCCGAATAGCGCAAGAGGCAGTTGCATTATCCTGTTTGAATAGTAAAGGGCGGTTATTGAGCCCTCGACAAGGAATGAGGCGCATATCGTGTCAACAAAGGAGTTTATCTGCTCAACTGAAAAACCGATTGACACGGGGAGAAACAATACAATAATTTTCTTCAGCCCGGGGTTAGAGAGGTTAAAATTAAATTTCATCCTGAACCCGTGTTTTGCAAGCGCGGCCTGCTGAATTGCAAACTGTATGAACCCTCCTATGACTACACTTATCGCCAGCCCCCTGATTTTGAAATCATCAGGGATGCCTGTTGCCCACGGGCACAAGGCAAGGAACAACAGGACATATAGAATCTCGGACACGCTCAGTGAAGCGGGGGCGATGGCGGGCAGGAAAAAGGACTTAAGTGAGTTTAAAACACCCATCGCCAGGGCAGCCAGGCATGCAAAAAACAGGAACGGGAACATTATCCGTGTAAGGTCAGTCGTAAGCAGGAGTTTTTCAGGGGATGATTTAAACCCCCATGCAATACTCTGGCTTATCTGTTTTGAGAAAATAATGCTGGCTACGGTTATTATGAAAAGTATTATAACGAGAACGGTAAAGACGACATTCAGTAGTTGTGCCGTTTCCTCCCGTTTTTTTGTCTGGATGTAGTCGCTGAAAACGGGGACGAAGGCGGACGAGACAGACCCTTCGCCAAAGAGCCGCCTGAAAAGGTTGGGTATCCTGTAGGCGGCGTAAAAGGCGTCTGCAAACAGACCCGCGCCGAAATAGTGGGCTATAAGCATATCCCTGAAATAACCCAGTATTCTTGAGATGGACGTTGCAGCCGTTACATGACTTATGAACCCTGTGATTTTTTTATGGTCGGTCAAATTTTTTCTCTTGACTATTTTTTATTTTTTTTATATAATGGATGAGATTCGTAAAAATCACCCAGGAGGACTCTAAATGGCAAAGTTAAAAACAGGCAGACACACCTCGGCAATAAGGGAACTGCGTCGCGCTAACCGCAAAAGGTTACAGAATAATATGTACAAGACCCAGTTAAACTTTCTCGTCCAAAGAATAAAAAAATCAGTTCGGAAAGGCGACTTGGAAACAGCCAAAAAACTTGTCAATGATGCCTGCTCTGTGTATGATAAATCAACCAAAAAAGGCATAATTCACAGGAATGAGGCCGCAAGAAAAAAGTCGCAATTGACGACTTACCTGCACAGTTCAATGAATAAGGCCTGAAGGTCCGAATTTACCACTCTCCCTGATTTTAACGCTAACTCGGCCATGTAAATACGCCTGAGATTTTCGGAAAAATAACTTTCCGTGAGATTGCGTATCTTTTTCAGAAGAATCGGGCCGTGATACCTGTCAAGCCCCACCTTCCTGTATATCTGTTCCTGCGTTATTGACCCGTCGGACAGAAATGCCCATGCAGCGAACGCCCTTTTGTAGTGCCTGTAAACGGATATCAGCACATAAGATTTGTTTGCGCCGGACGCAACGAGTTTGTTCAGCAAGGCGATGGATGATTTTCTGTCCCTTGAAATCAGGGCGTCCAGCAGCTGGTATATGCTTTCCTGTTTGGGATACCCGCTGCACACATCAACGTCGGAGATTGTAATTTCCTTCTTGTCGCCGGTATAGATAAAAAGTTTTTCAAGTTCGTTTGATATGTCAAAAAGGTTGTTACCCGTAATATGGTGGATGTATTCCGCCGTCTGGTAGGCAACACGTTTGTCGTTAAGGGTAATTCTGTTCTGGATAAATTTTATGATTTCGTTTTTGTATAATTGCCTGAATTCAACCGCGTCGCCTGATTTGGCCACTGCATTCATGATTCCGCTGCCCTTTATCCTGTCTTTCCGCAACCTTTCAGGGTTCAAAAAAACAACGCAGAGATTAAACTCTCCCCCGGAGTCCGACGGCTGGTCGTTAATTATGCCTGCAATTTCTTTTTCCTGCGCCTGTTTTATTCTGTTGGTTTCCTTTATTACGAGCAGGCGCCGGGCTGAAAAGAGCGACTGCGACAGCATGGCATTGGCGAACCTGTCGGCGTTTGTCTCACTACCGTAGATTATTTCTTTCTCTATGCCGGACGGGCCTCCGAGCGCGGAGAAAATCCTGCCGAGGTATTCATCCTGTAACAACTGTTCTTCGCCGGTAAAGTAGTAGAACCGCGCGAGGTTTTTCCTTTTTAATCTGTCGTCCAGTTCAAGGAATTTAATAAGGGGCATGTTTTATTCTACTTCAGGGTTTCTGCATCGGGGGCAGTTTTTTTTCCGATATACCTGACACGGTACCGAACCCCTGGATGGTCCTCATTATGATTTTCTGGCTGAGGTCGCGCCAGACGTATTCCCTTGCCTCATCTTCGGTTATACCTCCGGACAGCGTAGAGGTCGTAAAGATGTGGATGCCCTCCAGATTCGTCTCCTGCCACAGGGTAAAATTGTTTATCTTGTCAATGAAATATATGTTCAGCAGCACCCTGAGTTTGTATTGCTGCGGCTCAAGGTTGGGCCCGTAGGTAAGCGGCTGGAGGATATAGTAGGTTATTTCACCGGCCAGTTCACCCTCTGAATTTTCCGGGTTTGTTATCGTGAACCTTCCGTCACGGATGAACTCGTCAACGACATCCACCGTAAGTTTGTCTTCAAGTCCGTAGGCCGTTGTGTTGTTTACAAACTGCCTGATTGAGAGTTTCTTGATGTAAGGAGGCATCAGTTGCATCTGGGGCGTGTAAGTCGCGCAGCCGGCAATAAAGATTAAAAATAAACAGATAATTCTATACATTTTACCCTCCTTTTGGCGCGACCACACGACGTAGCGCCGTCATTTAACAGCGGGGAATGTTGTATCGTGCCGCTATGTACCGCCGTTTTGTTCCATAACGATGTTGAGAATCTTCTCCGGCACGTATATGCACTTTTTAATTTTTCCGTTTATGTAGTTTTTGAATTTTACGTCTGAAAGAACGATATTTTTTATCCCCTCGCTGTCATTGCCACGGGGCACAAGTATTTTACCCCTGACCCTGCCGTTTACCTGTATTACTATTTCTGAGTTTTCTTCCAGCACAAGCGCCGGGTCGTAGCGGCTCCATTTTTCCTGCACGAGGGAGCCCTTTTTCCCCATGCCCTTCCAGATTTCTTCGGATGTGTGCGGCGCGAACGGGAACAGCATTTTTATAAGATGTTCAAACGCCTCTGAAGACGTTCTGTCACCTATGGCAGGATAGAGGTACAATTCATTTACAAGTTCCATCATGGCTGCAATGGCCGTGTTGAACTGGTATCTGGACTCTATGTCCTGCGTGACCTTCCTTATCGTTTGGTGGGTTTTTATCAGGAGTTTTTGCGAGACGGGCGCAGGGGCAGGCACAGGGGCAGGCGCAGGGGCGGGCACAGGGGCAGTCGCAGGGACGGGAACAGGGGCAGTCGCAGGGACGGTCGCATCGGCCTGTCCGCCGGCAGGTTTACTGAATTTTTCAGCAAGGCGCCATGCCCTGCTGAGGAACCTGTAACAACCCTCCAGCCCATCGTCCGACCAGTCCAGTTGTTTCTCAGGCGGCGCGGCGAACAGGATAAACAGCCGGGTCGTGTCTACGCCGTATCTGTCTATGATTGCGGACGGCTCAACCACGTTCCCCCTGGACTTTGACATTGCAGAGCCGCCTAATGTAACCATGCCCTGCGTCAACAGCCGGGTGAACGGTTCATCGGTATCAACAAGGCCTATGTCCCGCATGACCTTGTGGAAAAATCTGGCGTACATAAGGTGCATGCAGGCATGTTCAATCCCGCCTACGTACTGGTCAACAGGCATCCAGTATTTGCCCTTTTTAAATTCAAAAGGCGCAGACACGCCGGCGGGGTCGCAATACCTGGCGTAATACCATGAGGAGTCAACAAATGTATCCATTGTGTCGGTCTCGCGGACAGCATCACCGCCACACTTGTGACATCTGGTATTAAAAAAGCCAGCAGTATTTTTCAGAGGCGATGTCCCCATGCCTGTCAGCGGGACATCCTTCGGCAGCAGCACCGGCAGGTCCTTTTCTTCAACCGCTAATGTCCCGCACTTCGCGCAGTATATCACCGGGATAGGCGTGCCCCAGTATCTCTGTCGCGAAATCAGCCAGTCCCTGAGCCGGTAATTTGTCTTTCTCCCGCCAAGTTTCTTACTCACAAGAAAATCAATTATTTTCTCTTTACCCGTCTCGCAATCCAGCCCGGAGAACGCTCCCGAGTTAACCATAACCCCTGTGCCTTCGTAGGCAGCGTCACGTATGTTTGAATCAGATCCCCTGATAACCTCCCTTATGGGCAGGTTGTATTTCTTCGCAAACTCAAAATCGCGCTGGTCATGTCCCGGCACGCACATTATTGCGCCCGTGCCGTATTCCATAAGCACGTAGTCCGCAACCCACACCGGGACATTTTCATCGTTCACCGGGTTTGTCACATAACTTCCGGTAAAAACGCCTGTCTTTTCCCGTGCAAAGAGTCGCCTCTGTGCCTTAGTGATTTTCTTTGCCTCACGGACATATCTTTTTACCTCACCGGCCATTTCCTGTGTCGTAAGTTTTTCAAGGAGAGGGTGTTCGGGCGCCACGATCACAAAAGTCGCGCCGAAGAGAGTGTCCGGCCTCGTTGTAAAAACATTTATGCCGGAAAAAATCACCTCTGCCCCGTTTGATTTGCCTATCCAGTTTTTTTGCATAACCAGGACTTCTTCGGGCCAGCCGTCCTCAATCTGGTTGTGTCCTTCAAGCAGTTCCTCTGCATAGGCGGTTATTTTCAAGAACCACTGTTCCAGTTCCCTCTCTTCAACGGTACTTCCGCAACGCCAGCATGCACAGGACTCAACCTGTTCATTTGCAAGGACGGTCTTGCAGTCAGGACACCAGTTTACGGCGGACGCCGCCCTGTAGGCGAGTCCTTTTTCAAACATCTTTATAAAAAACCACTGGTTCCATTTATAATACTGCGGGTCGCAGGTCGCTATTTCTCTTGACCAGTCGTATGAAATACCCATCTGCCTGAGTTGTCCCCGCATGTATGAGATGTTTTCCCTCGTCCATTTTTCCGGGTGTATCCGGTTTTTTATGGCGGCGTTTTCAGCCGGCAGCCCGAAAGCATCCCAGCCGATGGGATGCATCACGTTAAAACCGTGCATCCTCTTGTAGTGAGAAATAACGTCGCCTATAACGTAGTTCCTGACATGCCCCATGTGCACGTGCCCCGAGGGATAGGGGAACATCACCAGGCAGTAAAATTTCGGTTTATCGCCGAAGTCCTGTGCGGAGAACAGCA
>JAHJSO010000091.1 GCA_018830385.1 Elusimicrobiota bacterium
AGGGCGAAAAAACGGCTTGACCTTTTTATGAAAAGGATACTGCGGCCGACAAAGGGAACGGCGGCCGACGGTCAAGAAAGTGGCGAATACTGCCAGGCCTCCGACGGTATGCCTCAAATCAGTTCAAACTTCACAAAGTCCAGGTACGTCCGCGCCGTCAACAGGATAAAAGAATATATCGCCGCAGGGGACGTTTACCAGGTGAACCTCTCCCGCAGATTTTACTCGGAGATTAACCTCCCTCCCTACGTCCTCTACAAAAATATCCGCTGGAAAAACAGGGTGCCTTTCGGGGCCTACCTGAACTTCGGCAGAAAAAAAATCCTTTCGTTTTCAATGGAGAGATTTCTAAAAATAAAAGGGCAGGTAGCGGAAACAAGGCCCATAAAAGGCACTGCCCCGAGGGGAAAAAACCGGGCGCAAGACGAGAGGAACGCCCGCGGGCTCTTTTCAAGCGAAAAAAACAAGGCGGAACTCCTTATGATAGTTGACCTTGAGAGAAATGACCTGGGCAGGGTGTGCGAATACGGTTCCGTCCATGTTGACAGGTTATACGAAATAGAAAAATACGCCACTGTCTTTCACCTTGTATCCACCATAAGGGGCAAAATCGCATCCGGACGGACGCCGCTTGACTGCCTTACCGCCTGTTTCCCCGGCGGCTCAATAACGGGGGCTCCGAAAATCCGTTCAATGGAAATCATAGACGAACTTGAAAAAACCGGGCGCGGGGTTTACTGCGGCTCAATCGGGTATATGGGGTTTGACGGCACATGCGACATAAACGTCGCAATCCGCACAATCGTCATTGACGGCAAAAAGGCGGTTTTTAACTCAGGCGGCGGGATTACGTACGACTCAAACCCGGTGCAGGAATACGAGGAAACAATTCACAAAGTCAGAACTTTTCTGGATGAATTAAAATATCATTTGTCAAATGTCAAGACCTGACCCCAAAGTCGTTTTCTTAAACGGTAAATTTCTTAAAATCGTAGATGCGGCCATATCCCCTATGGACACGGGGTTCCTCAGGGGCGAGGGGGCGTTTGAAACGCTCCGTTCTTATGACGGAAAACTGCCGTTTATTGACGGACATTATGCCCGGCTGAGGAAAACTCTGGTAGAAATGAAAATCCGTATGCCTCTGTCTCCTGTTGATTTTAAAAAAACCGTCCGCATCTTGCTTGATAAAAACCGTTTGCAAAACGCCTGCGTCCGCGTGACGGTATCCCGCGGTATGCTCAAGGACGGCTACGGCCGCAAAACAACAGCCCGTTACCCGACTGTCTTTATCTTCGCCGGAGACATCCCTTATGACCCTGAAAAACTCCGCAGGGACGGCGTCCGGCTGCGCATGGCAAAATCCCGTAAGCCGTCTATCTCATTCGTCGCATCACACAAAACCACGAGTTACCTTGAAAACATGCTTGAAAAAAACACTGCCCTCGCTGGCAGGTATTTTGACGCCCTGTTCACCGACTCAACCGGAATATACGTAACAGAATGCGCCACCTCAAACATTTTCCTTGTTGAAAATCGGAAAATTTATACCCCGTCTATATACGGCTTCCCCATACTGAACGGAATCACAAGGGGAACGGTCATTGAAATTGCGTCGGACTGCGGGATACCCGTCTATGAGACAAAAATAAAAATCAGCAAATTGAAAACGGCGGACGAAATTTTCATAACGAATTCCATAGCGGGCGTGCTACCTGTATGCGGGGTGAACAAATATTTCAATGCCCGCGGGAAGAACTTTATCCCGGGGAGCATAACCAAAATAATAATGGAAAGGTTCAAAAAATTGACATGTTGAAAAAGAGACATAAAAAAGGACGGTTGCCAGTCGCAATTGTAATACCTTTGATTGCCGTTTTGATTTTTTTGCTTAATACCGGCTCATACAGGACGGACGATCCGCCCGTTCCCGTCACAAAACCCGTCGCCGGGAAACCGGAATACGTCCGCGGGGTACACCTGACCGCATGGGTGGCCGGCTCGTCTAAAATGAGGTCCCGACTTGAACCACTTTTATCACGGGACAAACTGAACACAATAGTTATCGTAGTCAAAGAAGTTGGCGGCGAGATTTATCTGCCGGGTGTCCGGGTTGCGCAGGACTACGGTATAAAAACAATTTATCCGATACCAAAATTAGAAAAATATCTTGTTGACTTAAAATCCAGGGGCGTTTACCCCGTAGCGCGTCTGACCGTTTTTAAGGACTGTTCGCTTGTCAATGCAAAACCGCAACTTGCTGTGAAAAATCCTGATGGTTCTATATGGAAGGACTACAAGGGTAAATCATGGTCCGACCCATATAATAAAGAGGTGTGGAAATACAATGTAGAAATAGCAAAACACGCAGTAGAACTTGGGTTTGAAGAAATACAATATGATTATATTCGTTTCCCATCGGACGGGGACACGTGGCAATGCCGTTATTCCGCAGTCCACAATTCCACTGCTGCATCACAGGTACTGGTTGGCTTTCTTGAATACTCAAAAAAGGAACTATCAGTCCCGGTATCAATAGATGTTTTCGGGCTAACGCCGTCGGTCAACCACGACATGGGCATCGGACAGAATTTCATGGCGATGGCGGAGGTGGTTGACTACATCTCCCCGATGATGTACCCGTCGCACTATAGAAAAGGCGAGTATAACATCCCTGACCCGAATAAAGAACCATACAGAACCGTTTACAGGTGTGTGTCCGATGCCAACCTTTTACTTAAGGACAAATTCTACAAACTGCGGCCCTATCTGCAGGATTTTTCGCTGGGGCATAAATACGGCCCGGAAGAAGTGAAGGCGCAGATTCTCGCATGTTATGACAACGGAATTTTTGACTGGCTCCTGTGGGACCCGCGGTGCCTTTATACGCTTGAAGCAATCAATGAAATGGTAAAATGGACACCGCAGAATTATAAACCATCCGCCCTGCATCAATTGCTGCAATCCGACAAAATACGCGGCACCACAACGCAGACATTACAACCCGGCGCCACAACGCAGACATTACAACCCGGCACCACAACGCAGACATTACAACCCGGCGCCAC
>JAHJSO010000092.1 GCA_018830385.1 Elusimicrobiota bacterium
ATTTCACAGGTTTGTCAATTTTGTTTTGACGATGTGTTTTATGAAGAACTACGTTGGGGACCTGAGATCTGCCATTCATAAACTTGTTACAACACCAGGCATTTTGTATACTGTAATGCATAGTAAAAATGAGTGAAAAATGAGGATTTTAGTTGCCGGCGGCGCCGGTTTCATTGGTTCAAATTTTATTAGATATATTTTGGATGTGTATCAAGACGCTGAAATTTTGAATTATGACAAACTTACTTATTCAGGCAATCTTGATAATTTAAAGGATATTGAGAAGAACAAAAATTATAGATTTGTGCAAGCTGATATTGCTGATAAAACGAAAGTAGAAGCTGTTGTTCAGGAATTTCAACCTGATTATATTATTTCTTTTGCTGCCGAGACCCATGTTGACAGAAGCATTCATGTAGGAGCTAAAGAATTTATTGACACTAATATTATAGGTGTCTTCAATATCCTTGAAGCCGTTAAAAACAGTAAAGGAGTGAAAAATTATGTTCAGGTTTCAACCGATGAGGTCTACGGCAGTTTGGATTTAGATTCGCAAGAAAAGTTTGAGGAAGACACCGCTTTTGCTCCCAATGTTCCTTATGCGGCCACCAAAGCTGGCGGTGATTTATTGTGCAGAGCTTATTTCAGGACTTTCGAAGTTCCGGTAGTTGTCACGCACTGTTCCAACAACTACGGTCCCTATCAGTATCCTGAAAAACTGATTCCCTTTTTTATTTTGAGGATGATAGAAAATAAAAAACTGCCTTTGTATGGTGACGGCAAAAATGTCCGTGATTGGATTTATGTTTTGGATCACTGTTCTGCACTGGAGTCCTGTTTATTTAAAGGCAAGCCGGGAGAAGTATATAATATCGGCGCTGACAACGAAATGCAAAATATTGAAATTGCAAAATTGATTTTAAATTATTTCGACCGCGATGAATCGTGGCTTGAATATGTATCAGACCGACCTGGCCATGACCGCCGGTATTCAGTTGACTCTTCTAAAATTAGAAGGGAACTTGGCTGGAGACTGAAATATGAATTTAAAGAAACATTTAAGCAGACAATTGACTGGTATTTAGAAAATAAAAACTGGGTTGAAAATGTGCGAGAAAAAACTGGAGTTTTTAATCCCCACATAGATTTATGGGAAAAACATCAGCCCAAAGGATGAAATATGTTTATTGAAACTAATAAATTACTATTATGAAAGGAGTTATTTTGGCGGGCGGGTTAGGCACAAGGTTGCATCCCCTCACGCTTATTACCAATAAACACCTTTTACCGATTTATAACAAACCGATGATTCTTTATCCCTTAGAAACTCTCAGGCAATCGGGGCTTAAAGAAATTATGATTGTCTGCGGTAAAGAGCACGGAGGTGATTTTATGAATTTTCTGGGTTCTGGAAAGGAATACGGGGTTAAATTTTCTTTTGCTCTTCAAGACGGTCCAGGCGGAATTGCAGAAGCCCTGGGTCTTGCTGAAAATTTTGCAGATAAAGGTAAGATTGCCGTTATTTTAGGGGATAACCTTTTTGAAGAAAGTTTTTCTGAAGAGGTAGAAAAATTTAAGAGTCAAGACGGAGCCAAGGTTTTTGTGAAAGAAGTTAACAATCCGGGGAGGTTTGGGGTTGCGGAAGTAAAAGGGGATAGAATAGTCAGCATTGAAGAGAAACCTCATAAGCCCAAGTCAAATTATGCTGTCACCGGTTTTTATCTTTATAACTTTGATGTATTTAACAAAATAAAGAGGTTAAAACCATCCGAGCGAGGTGAACTTGAGATCACTGATGTTCATACTATGTATATTCAGGAAGGCAATTTATCTTATGCTTTTATTGATAGTTTTTGGTCTGATGCTGGAACCTTTGAATCTTTATTAACGGCATCTAACAGGGCTGCAGAACGGATGAAAAATTCAAATCCATGATGTACTCCAACCCTTACAAGATAGCTATTACCTCTCCGGTTCCCGCTACTCCGACACAGAAATTTTTAAATGCTCTGCCCCCAAAATACGACTGGATAGTTATAGATGATAGCAACGGCAAACTGAACCTTCTAAAAAGAGGCAATATATTCTCTTATGACTATTTAAGACAAAAAAAGGTATTAGGCAGGTTTTATGATAGGTTCGTGGACTTTCATCACTCGGCGGCCTGCAGGAATTTGGCTCACTACCTGGCCTACAAGGAAGGTTATGATGTTGTTTTCTCACTTGATTATGATTGTGTTGCACCGAGGGGTTTTATTGATGAACATACATCGGTTTTTTTCAGAAAAAAACAGAAAATGATTAGCAGCAAGTCAGGCTGGGTTAATCCTTTGGGAAGTAAAAAGTGGTTTTCGAGGGGCTTCCCATATAGGGAAAGGAGAAAGGAATCAATTGATGTTTCGGTAACCACTACCAATAAGAGGGTGGTCCTTAACATGGGTTTATGGAGGAACGTAGTTGATATAAACGCTATTGATAAGGTTTTGAGCAAGCCTCCTAAAAAATTTAAAGCCGCCTATGATCACATCTCCGTGAACGGTTTTATACCGCTCTGCGGAATGAATAACGCGTTTTTGAGGGAAATAATACCGGCCTATTTTTTTCTTCCCAACTTTAAGATCGGCGATTGTGTGGTTTCAAGGCATGACGATATTTGGGGCGGATACATATTACAAAAGCTAGTTCACAAGAGGGGCGACCTCATATCTTTTGGAAAACCGGTGGTCTTTCATGAAAGGGAATCCTATCGACCGAAAGCCTTGTATCATGAGCACTATATACATATTTTGGAACCATATTTTTATGAAATAGTTGATGCGGCGGTTGAGAAGGTAAAGAGAAACACCTATCTGAATATGTTTGCTGATTTTTCAGAAAACTTTGAGATAGAATTAAAACGTCGAAAGGGGAAGATGCCGAGTCCGTATTATGCCGCTTTTGTTTATCTAAGCGATTCAATGAATTTATGGAAACAGATTTTTCAAAAGTTTTAGTAACCGGTTCATCCGGGATGGTTGGAAGTTATGTTGATTTTGGGATAAAGACTGACCATCGGTCACTGGACGTAACAGATTTGAGCGAGGTGCTGCGCGTTTCTGAATTTTATAAGCCGAAAGTTATATTTCATCTTGCCGCGGAGACGGATGTTGACAGATGCGAGAGGGACCCGGAGCATGCCTATTTAGTTAACTCTATAGGGACCTACAATATGGCCGTTGCCGCCAGGAATTTGGGGGCAAAACTCGTTTATATTTCCACGGCCGGCGTTTTTGACGGTACGAAGAAAGAACCGTACACAGAGGAAGACGAGCCCAATCCGCAAAATTACTACGGCCGGTCAAAATATTTGGGCGAACTTATAGTCAAGAGCGTATTGAAAGATTATATCATCGCGAGAGCCGGTTGGATGTTTGGCGGAGGTCCGGAAAAAGACCAGAAGTTTGTTGCCAAAATCATTAACCAATTGGATAAGCCGGAGATTAGGGCCGTTAATGACAAAATTGGCTCGCCGACCTATGCCAAAGATTTAATCAGCGGCATAAAAAAACTTTTAGTTGCCGGCAGGACAGGCATATTTCATCTTTCCAGTAAAGGTGTTTGCTCTCGCTATGATGTTGCTTTGTCTATCGTGAAAAGTTTAAGGCCTAGTGTAAAAGTGCTCCCGGTTGACTCAAGTTATTTTAAACTTGATGCGGCAAGGGTTTGCTCCGAAGCTATGATTTCAAAAGAAGATTTAAGCAGACCCTGGCAGGAGGCCTTGGAAGAATATTTGGATACCGAGTGGAAGCCATTTTTAAAATAACGATTTATGCTGTCTAAATATCGTCACCGTACGGCCTGCGGCATTTGCGGCGGTTCGGGCTTATCTTTGATTCTTGACCTTGGGAAAATGTCGTTGGCAAACGCTTTTTTAAAGAAAGAAGACCTGAATAAATTGGAGGATAAATTTCCCTTAAAGGTTTATTTTTGCCGCTTTTGTTCATCTCTTCAGCTTCTGGATATAGTAAATCCGGAGTTGCTTTTTAGACATTATAATTACCTGACATCAGCCAGCAGGCCGCTTGCTGAACATTTTATAAAAATGGGCAAGGACCTGGCTGATAAATTTGTCGCTTCTCCGAACGATTTAGTTGTGGAAATAGGTGGGAACGATGGAGTTTTGCTCGCTGGGATAAAGGATAGAAGCCGCGTTCTCAATATTGAACCGGCCGAGAATATCGCTGAAATTTCAAGGAAGAGCGGCGTGGAGACAATACCCGATTTTTTCAATCTAAAATTAGCAGAGGAAATCGTAAGAAAATATGGCAACGCAAAAGTTGTGGTTGCTAATAATGTGATGGCTCATGTGGAGAATCTTAGAGAGGCCTTTAGCGGTGTGAAAAAGTTGATCAACAGCGATGGGGTTTTTGTTTTTGAGGTTCATTGGGTCGGCAATTTGATAGGCGAAGGCGGATTTGATCAAATTTACCATGAACACATTTTTTATCATTCGCTTACGGCGCTCAAATATCTTGTTGAGGGTCTGGAACTAAAAATTTTTGATGTTAAGCTTGTCCCAATACACGGTCAGTCAATGCGTGTTTATGTTGCTGAAGGAAAGGAGGTAAAAAAATCGGTAGCTACCTTGCTTCAGCGAGAAAAAAAAATGAAGCTGAATCGGAAAGAAACCTTTGTTAAGTTCGCGAAGAGAGTGTCTAAAAACAAGGAGAAACTTTTAAGCTTATTGAAAGATTTGAAAAAAAACGGGAAAAGGATAACTGGTTATGGCGCGCCGGCTAAGGGCAATACTCTTTTAAACTATCTTGGCATAGGAACTGATACTTTAGACTTCTTGACGGATACTACAATTTTTAAACAGGGGCTATATTCACCCGGTATGCATGTGCCGGTAGTGGGTCCAGAAAGGTTGTTAACAGATATTCCGGATTATATCTTACTTTTAGCTTGGAATTACACTGATCTTATATTAGAAAAAGAGAGAGAATTGAGAAATAAAGGAGTAAAATTTATTATTCCCGTTCCTGAAGTAAAAATTGTGTAACTATTTTTATGAAGATAAATTTTACGTTACTTTGGTCGTCTCTTGGGGGCGGCACAAAAATACTTTTTCAGCTTGCGAATAAACTGACCGACCGCGGCCATCAGGTTTCTTTAGTCACATTAGGGGAAAGCAAGGATTTAAACTGGTTTCAGTTTAAGGGCAAAATTATCCGTATTCCTATACCACTGTATGAGCGCGCGATCAGAAAGTATAATGCCATATTTAAACACCATCCAGATTTTCGGGGAAAATTTTATTTGAATGCGCTATACGAAATTGCGCGCCGTATCCCAGATTGTGATATCAATATCGCTACATATGCTATTACCGCTTTTAGCGTATTACTGAGTGGGAAAGGCAAACCCTTTTATTACATACAGCATTATGAACCCATGACCTACCGCGATCCTTTTTTCAAAAAAATTGCGGAAATGTCTTATTTTCTTCCTTTACAAAAAATCGTAAACTCCTCATGGTTGCAGAATCAGATATGCAATCAGTTACGTCCTAATGTTCCCACTGTGTGTGTTCTTCCGTCAGCTGTTGATACAAAAACTTTCTCGGTTAGACAATCCAGGGAGTTTTTAAAGCCTTCTAATAAAAAACGGGTTGTATGTATGGGAAAGACAGAAGACTGGAAAGGGTTTAAAGATGCTATCGCGGCTATGAAAATTGTTTTTTCTAAAAGGGATGATGTCGAATTTTATGTATATGCTTTTAAAAACAACTTAGCCAAAGACACAGCGGTTCCTTACAAACTTATAACTAATATCCAAGGAGAACGCTTGGCAGAATTACTTTCTTCGGCCGATATAGTCATCATTCCATCATGGTTTGAAAGTTCTCCTTTGCCAGGATTAGAAGCTATGGCATGCGGTGCGGCTCTTGTAACAACTCGTTATGGGACGGAAGATTTCGCTTTTAATAGAAAAAATTCTTTGGTTGTCCGGCCCAGGCGAATAGAGGACCTCGCGAATGCCATCATTGAGCTGCTTGAAAATGACGAAATGCGACTGAAACTAATTGAGCATGGCTTTCAGACTATCAAGGAATTTACGTGGGACAAAGCAGTAGATAAGATAGAAAAAATATTTAAAAATGCCTAAAGTTTTTATTTTAATTCTCCACTGGCAAAATTATGAAATTACTAAAAATTGTTTAGAGTCTTTTAGGAAATTAGACTATCCGGATTATCAAATAATAGTTTTGGATAATAATTCGACAAATGACTCTGCTAAGAAATTAGAAAAAGAATTTTTAGATGTTCAATTTATTTTTAATAAAGAAAATAAAGGATATGGAGCTGGGATGAATCCTGGAATAAGACATGCATTAGAAAATGGAGCGGAATATATTTTTTTGCTTAATAATGATGTTGTTGTAAGCCAGCATGATTTTTTAAAAAGACTAATAAGTTTTGCAGAAAAGAATAAGAAAGCGGGGATTTTGGGCCCAAAACTTATTTTTCCTAATGGTGATTATCAGAAGTCATATAATAACTTTTTTTTAGCAATGGCATTAGAACCTTTATGGCCGTCTAAGATTACTAAAATATTAACTAAATTAGGTTTTGTTAAGTCTAAAGAAAATAAAATTTTTAAGGTTTCTTGGTTAAATGCGGTAGCTTTATTATTTAAGAGAGAGGTTTTTGAGGATATTGGATTAATGGATGAAAGATTTTTTCTGGGAGCGGAAGATGTAGATTTATCTTTAAGAGCAAGAAGAAAAGGATGGGAAACATGGTATTATCCAGAATCGGAACTAATTCATTTAAGTTTTATTAGTCATCAAAAAAATAATATTGCTTATGACAAGTTTTATGTAGAGTCAACAGTTTTGTTTTTACATAAACATTATGTTCTGCCAATAGCTTTGTTTTTGAGATTCTTGATGGCTTTAGGTTTTTTATTAAGGGGTATAGAATGGTTTTTGGTTTCAATTTTTAAAAAGGATAAACTTCAAATAGCGCAAGATTTTTTTCATATGAGTAAATTAATTGTAACCTCTTCTTATTAATAATATGATAATGCCTAAAGTTATTGCGGTAATAGTTAATTGGAATAATTTTAAAGATACTAAAGAATGTTTAAGATTTTTAGGCAAGATAAATTATGATGATTTTGGTGTAGTGATCGTGGATAATGGTTCAACTGATAATTCTGGTAAGGATTTACAAAAAGAGTTTCCTCAGTATAATTATATCTTTAATAATTCTAATTTAGGCTTTGCTGGTGGGGCAAATCTTGGCATAAAATATGCATTAAATAAAAAGTGTAACTATGTATGGATTCTTAATAATGACACTGTTTCTCCTAATGTAAATTATTTAAGAGAACTTGTAGAATTAGCTGAGCAAAGACTAGATTGTGGGGTCATAGGGTCATTAGTTTTGAATTATGAGAATGAATTTATTCAATCTGAGTGGTTTACTTTTGTGCCTTGGATGGGAAGGTTTATACCATTAAATCAAGGTATGAGATTGGACGAAATTAAGGAAACAACCCTAGCTTTAAGACCAAAAGAATATTTAAATGCTGCTTCTATGCTCGTGAAAAGCCATGTTTTTAGTCGGGCGGGATTTTTCCCAGAAGATTTTTTTCTATATTTTGAAGATAACGTATGGGAGGATTTTGTTAGAAAAGTTGTGCCGAATCTGAATATTTGTTACACCTCAAAAGTTTTTATTCTTCATAAGGGGGCTAGTTCTTCTGGAGGGTATAAAAAAAGCGTTACACTAGATTATTATGATACACGTAATTATTTATATTTTATTAAAGAATCTTATCCTCGATGGATTATTTTTCATATATTTGGGTCTATAATTAATAAAATTCTGCCTAAAGTGATAAGAGGGGAATGGATGAGATTAAAATATGTGTTGTATGGTTTTAGAGATTTTTTAAATAGTAAAAAGGGTAAACTTTCAAACTAAATATGCCAAAAGTTTCTATTGTTATGCCAATTTATAATGGCAAGAAGTATATTGAAAAAGCTGTAGAAAGTATATTGATACAAGCTTTCAGTGATTTTGAGTTAATTATTATTGATGATGGTTCTACCGATGGTTCCGGTGAATTATTGAAAGATAAATTTGGAGATAAGATTAAGTATGTTTATCAAAAAAATAAAGGAGCTGCTGCAGCTGTCAATAAAGGCATTTCTTTAAGTCTAGGAGGCTATATCGCTTTTTGCGATCAGGATGATTGGTGGTTGCCAGAGAAATTAAAAAGGCAAGTAGATTTTTTGGAAGGAAATAAAGGTATGGCGATGGTTTACGGTGACGCTCTTATGGCTGATGAGAACGGAAAAATTTTGGATGAGACTTGGATGCAGTTAAGGGCAGTCCGTTATTATGAGGGTTCTTACAGCGATTGTGTTGTGAGATTGTTTGACCGAAATTTCATTTGCGCACCGCTTAGTGTGCTCGTTAGAAAAAATGTTTTTGATGCAATTGGTCTGTTTAATGAAAAATTTTCGAGCGCCTATGATTACGATTATTGGTTCCGGCTATTGGAGGCCGGTTTTAAAATTGGCTATATCAAAGAACCATTGGTTGTATGGAGAACACATGAAGGTCAGAAAAGTAGGGATATACATCGAGCTAAAGCAATGCAAATAGGAATATTAAAGTCGTTTTTGAAAAGAAAGCCGGAATTTTCTACTCAGCACCCATTTTTAGTGATTAAGAAATTTATAAAGTCCTACACAGCCCTGTTTTTGAGTAATAAATGATCTGCTTTTACTGACTGATTTTTTCTATTATAAGTCGCACAGAGGTTATTGAGATTTGTTAGAACTGCTGTTTATGGATCGTTTTGTTAGCTTTCGTTGTTTAGCGATTTCTTGTTTTAAGAATAGCTAAGCCATCTAGCAATGTTTTTTCATGCATGAGATATAGCAAAATAAAGTATAAGGTGACCGCCGAGGGGATGATAAACCAAAGCGAAAGATGAACTAGGAAGGTGAGCCAGATGAACCCAGCCATAAGCATACTGGCAAGAATAAATTTAACTAGAGGCTGCAGCTGGAAACCAGTATCACCCAGAGTTTTCTTAATTAGGTTGGTGGTCAAAGCCAGATTAATCCCTTGAGCTAAAACAGTGGCAAGGGCAGCTCCATAGAGACTGTAGAGAGGTATAAGGAGTAGGTTTAGAAAAATATTAGCGGTCGCTGCTATGACGGTGTATTGAAGGTTTTTGACTTGTAAGTTTAGGGCTAGGAGTATGTAATCAAAAATGATCACTGGGAAAATTATTATCATTAAGAGAAGAAGAATTTGAAAAGACAGGATACCCAGTTCATATTGGATTCCAAAAATTTTGGGTATTAACTGCGGTGCAGTAAGCACCCCGCCCAAAAGTAGCGGCACCCCAAGCATCATTATGTAAGAAAGAGCTTTTTTTGTGATATCCAATAGTCTTTTTTTGTCCTCAATGAATCTAGATAAGCTCGGCAAAAGTGCTACCGAGAAGAGAGCGGGAATAATTAACAAAACTTGTATCACTCTGACCCCGACCGAATACTGACCCACTATCTCGGGAGTTTTTATGAAACCTAGCATGACTGTGTCGGTGGAGGTCAGAATAGCGGCAACAACAAATCCTAAAGCGAAGGGCCAAGCTAGAGAAAGGATTTTTTTAATATAGGTTAAATCAGGCCGTTGAAAAAACTTTGGTATAAATCTAAAAGTTAAGCCGATCGATAATAATAAGGAGCCTCCTGCTCCAAGTAGGTAAGCTACTGAGAGGGCTTGGGCTGAAGCAAAATTAAATAGAAACCAAAAACCAAGAAGAGCGGTTAGAGTTGATTCGGTAATTGTTACTGCTGATTCAATTTCCATTCGTTCCTTGGCTCTAGCAATACTGATAAAGAAGTCTCGTACACCACTCACTAGGTACATAAAAACGATGAAAATTAGAACCGCCTTAGCGGTTGGGTCTTGAACAAATATAGATAGACCAAGAGTGAGAAGAACCGAAGCTATGAGCAGAGCAGTTTTAATGTAAAAGGTATTGGCAACTAGCTTCATCTTGTCTACCTTGAGTTTGTTGTATTCACGCATCAGGAGGCCTAGGACACCCAAATCGGAGAATATAAAAGCGAGACTGACGAAAGCCAGAGCATAAGCGAAGGAACCGTATCCTGCCGCCCCCAGGATTCTAGCGGCATAGATTATGAGGGCAAGTTTAATCAGCCGACTGACAGCCTGACCAGAAAATAGCCAGAAAGTGTTTTTTAAAACTGTTTGTCCAAGGGTACGGTTATGCCAGAGTAGGGTTGCTATTTTTTGTTTAACCGAATTCATTTTCTTTGCCCCAGTTTTTCTTCTTTAAACCAATTAAAAGTTTTTCTTAGACCTTCCTCTAAACTGGTTTCTGGTTCCCAGTTGAGTTGCTTTTTAGCCCTTTTGCACAAGAGAGCTGATTTTTCCATTTCACCGTTTCAATAGTTAGTTTATAGATCTTGCCAACGGGGGTCCCAGCTATCTTTTCCAGCATATTTACCAGTTGGTTGATAGTAGTCTCTCTCTGCCCGTACCTATGTTGTAAGTTTCATTTGTTGCCCTTTGAGTAGCCTTTAAGTTTGCCCCAGCCACATCCTCAACGTAAATAAAGTCGCGGGTCTGTTCGCCTCTACCATTGATAGTTAGAGGTTTGCCTTTTTCCCATACCAAACACCTCCTGTGGAGGCAAAGATAAAGTGTGAAGCTTTGTGTTTAGCAGTTTGGTTTAGCAGATTGAGAGTGCCCAAAACATTAATCGCATTTGTCTCTATGGGTTTTTTCGCTGATTCACGGACGCTAGTAAAAGCAGCGTGATGATTAACTACTTCTGGTTTTTCTTTTTGGAAGACCTTTTTTATCTCTGGTGATCTGGTATCTAATTCGTAAAAACATGCCCGGGGATTAACATTAGCTTTTGAGCCAGTTGATAGATTGCCTATTACTTTCATCGTCCCCTAAATCCTAATACAACTATAACAGTTCGGATCCAGATGCTTAGATCCAGAGAGAATGAACGGTGTTTGATGTAGTAGAGATCATACTGAAGCTTCTCAAAGGCATCCTGGACTGATGCGCCATAGGGAAATTTGACCTGTGCCCAGCCACTCCAACCGGGCTTGATGAGATGACGAGTTTTATAGAAAGGAACTTTGGATACTAAGTCGTTTACAAATTCTGGTCTTTCCGGGCGTGGCCCGGTTAAGCTCATATCGCCTCTCAAGATATTCATCAATTGGGGAATTTCATCCAACCGACTCCTGCGTAGCCATTTACCAACACGAGTGATCCTAGGATCATTTTTCTGACTCCACTGGGCCCCGGCTAGTTCAGCATCTTGAATCATAGTTCTTAGTTTATAAATGTTAAAGATTTTGTTCTTGTGGCCTACACGCTTTTGGGCATAGACAATGGGCCCTTTGGAATCCAATACAATAAGCAAGGTACTTACAGCCATCAGCGGAAAGGAAACAACTAACAATGTAAGGGCGATTACAATATCTATTAATCTTTTGGCTAGATCATAAGATTGTTTATTGGTTTCATCGATGTTGTTGAGAAACCAGGCATGCTCCAATTGAGCAACCGGGATTTTGTCTGTCAGTTCCTCGTAAAAATCGGCCATTTCGTAAAACCTGATGCGCAGGGGCAGATATTCAAATAAACGATTGAGCAAGGCCTGATTTAGTGTAGTGCTGGCTATAACCAAAGTATTAATGTTGTCTTCCCGTATGTGTTGCAGGAGATTATAGGGGTTTTGGATTACTTGAACGTTTTCCAGCCCCGGAGGCGTACTGACTTGTTGCTGGCTATCTCCAACTAATGCTGCCAGTTGATAGCCGCTTCTGGGACGCTTGAGGAGCTCTCGACCAAGCTCTAGTGAACGCAGGTTGACCCCAATAATGGCCACTCGATTGATGGGCAAATACTTGCCGAACATCCTGATAAACCAAGCCCGCCAGATAGCAATAAGCAAGCCAAAGATGGCTGCATCCATGACAAGTAGGCGTTTCGGGGTTAGGTCGCTGTAAGGGAGGATGTAGAAGATAACAATACCGGCTATGGTCCCAAGGAGAAGCGCTCTAGTGAGGTCAAAATAGATGTTGGCCCAGTCTCGGATCCGAGTCAGGTTATAAAGGCTACTCAGGTAGAGCAAAACCAGCCAGAGCAAGTACACAGCAGTAAAGGGCTGGGCATGCTCTAGGAATACTATGAGATCCACCTGACCTGGATAGCGTAACACCAAGGAGATCCACAGTGAGGTGTAGAGTAGTAGCACATCTCCGACCAATAGGAGTATCTTGTACTCCAGGCCAGAATAAGTGACTTTTTGAGTGTCTAAATTAGCCATATCCTTCCTTGCCCCATCTGGGAATTATACCCCAAAAAACGCTATTTTGTAAATCCAGAAGCGAGTTTTTGGCTTAGAGGCAGTTTGTCGAGAACGAACCCGCAGGGATTTGTAGTAAAATGAAGCGGTAGTGATAGGTAGGTATGAAATTCCGATTCTTCGATAAACCATTCTGGAAAAAGTTCTGGCCGCTAATAGCGGTCTTTGTTCTGCTGGTTGGTTTTGGTTCTTGGTACCGCTTCTTTGGCCCCGGCGAATTTAGCGCCCATACGCTCAAGGCCTACAATACAGTGCTGGCTGCGATTATGGAGCTTAGGCGCAATCCAAATAATTTCGAAGCAGCTGTCCAAGCGGGGGTAGGCTATTATAACCTCTCTAATATGAACAAGGCCGAGGAATATTACCTCAAGGCTACCGGGCTGGATCCGACGTCAGCCCTGCCGTGGAACAATTTAGGCAACACCTATCGTGAACTCCTGCGTTTCGAAGACGCTGAAAGTGCATACCTAAAAGCCATTAGCCTCCAATCGGAGATCCCAACCTCTTATCTTAATCTTGCCAATCTTTACAACCGCTGGCCGGTTGATGAATTTGATAGGCACCCGCG
>JAHJSO010000093.1 GCA_018830385.1 Elusimicrobiota bacterium
ACCGACGAGTGGACGTATTACAGGAAATGGGACAACCTGATGAAATCCGGGTGGGGGTTTGGTATAAGGTTCACAACGCCAGTTTTTCCCATACGGCTTGACTGGGGCTGGCCGGTCCATCCGAAAATCGGCCAGACATCGCCTGAATTCTACTTTTCAATGGGCCAAATGTTTTAATGCCACTTTCAGATAACAGGAGAACTCATGAATGAGAAGTAAATTGCCAGATATTATTGACAACAAATCTTTTTTACTTAAAGATGCCATAAACTTGCTTTTGAAAAAATCGCAATTAAGCAAAATATGGGAGCGCAACGATTGTTTAGTCAGATGGAAAACAACAGCGTGTAATCCGTTCGTGACATTTCGCCACACTGATTGATATTCAAAAATTTACACTACACTACTAAAATTTTGTTATAATACAGTGTAGAATACAGAAATTAAAAATATAAAGGGGAAAAATAATAAATGAAACAAATTATAATACAGGAAATTATTGAACAAAAGATTTTTTTTATTCGTGGACATAGAGTTATGGTTGATAGCGATCTTGCACATATATATGGTGTTACCACAACAAGATTAAATCAACAAGTAAAAAGGAATTTAAGTCGCTTCCCGAAAGACTTTATGTTTCAATTAACGAGAGATGAATTCAAAAATTTGATGTTGCAATTTGCAACATCAAATAAAGGACAAGGTGGCCGTCGTAAATTACCATATGTATTTACGGAACATGGAGCTATTATGTTAGCGAGCGTATTGAACACTCTTATTGCTGTGAGATCCAGTATCCAAGTAGTACGTGCATTTGTCAAATTAAGAGAAATTCTTTCAACCCATAAAGAACTTGCCCATAAATTAACCGAACTTGAACAAAAGATTGAAAAACACGATACTGAAATTAAGACTATTTTCGAAGCAATTCGCCAGTTAATGGCTCCACCAACAAAACCTAAACGCCCTATTGGATTTTTGGGTAGTCATGATATAGGTTAGTATTGAGAGAGGAATTATTTTATGGATATATTATCCTTATTAGGATTTCTTATGTATAAAGAGTTAATGGAAAGAAGATACTCTGACAGAGTTAATAGTTTTATTGAAAAAGTTCCGTATGGGCAAAGAACGGGAAGGAGAATAAAAGTATGCCTATCAAATTGACAGCGGAACTTGCAGAAAGATTATTATCACAACCGGAAACAGGTATGGGTTATCAAAAAGTAAATATTATACTTAAAAATGGCGATGTAATAAGAGACACTATTGTGTATAATGCCGGAAATTTGGAATTGCCAGAAAAATTCTCTGAAGTAAAAGTTTCCAGTATCGCACAAATTGAATTGGTTAAGGAACCAGTATCAACTATATAGACCGTGAGTTAGCCGAAGTAGGCTCTGTAAGAGCAGAACATTATTATGGGTTTACAGAAATGGTTGGGACGTTTCACTTGAAAAAACAATTTGAAAATTTAAAATAGGGGACACCGGAGGAGGAATAAAAAATGAAAAAAATATCTTTTGTATCTTTGTTCTTTATTGTTATTCTTTTTTCATACGCACACGCGATTGAGATTCCTCTTGAAGGGACCGGCGACGGGACAAGCGTCGGCTATGTTGACATGGAAAAGGTATTCACCGCATACCCAAAATTCATTACGTTGAAACAGGAGTTTGAAACCCTGAAAAAACAAAAGGATGCGGAGGTGTCAAAAAAAATTGAAGAAGTAAACTTAATAAAGAAGGACATTCTGACACTTGAAACGCAACTCGTCCAGGAGAAAATAAAGAAACAACTCAGTGAAGATACGGCGAAGGGGACTGAAACCGCAACCTTGCAGGAAACACAGTCCGTTGCCGAAACCACGACTACTGCTGAAACAGCCGCTCAGGGGACAATCCCTGCCACTACCGAAACCCAGCCCGCACAGGAAACCGTTCCGGCCGCACAATCCGCACAATCCGAGCAACTTGCGCAGTCCCAATCACAATCAATGGCATCCGCCATTGAAGAAGAACTCGTCGTAAAAAGAGAAAAACTCCTCACACAACAACAGGAATTAGAGGCATTAAAAATAAAGGCTGAAAAGGAAATCAGGGATTTTGAAGAAAGCAAGACCCTCTCAATAATGGGGGAGATATATCAAATAATTGAACAACTTGCAAAAGAGGAAAACATTTCCATTGTGGCGGAGAAGGCAAGCATCCTGTACGGCCAGGCGAAGACCGACCTCACGGACAAGGTTATGGACAGGATAAGAGGCAAATGACAATGAAACTAACCCCGGAGGAAATTGCACGGATTATATCGGGAGAGTTGGAACAACCAAAGGGCGCACCTGCTGCCGGCAAAATTATCATAACCGGGGCCGCGGGTCTGAAAGAGGCGTCCGGGACGGACGTATCCTATTTTTCCGACAGCCGTTTTACCGGAGACCTTCACAAAACGAAAGCAGGCGCGGTTATTATTTCATCCGGCATTCCGGGGTTTGAAAAGATTAAGGAAAGTATCGGCGTTCCCCTGATAAAAGTAAAGAACGCATTGCTTTCATTCACCCTTATCCTTGAAATACTGGAAAAGGAAAGGAGCGTCCGGCAGGAGGGCGTTCACAAAACCGCAATCGTCTCAAAAACTGCCAAATTAGGCAGTGGCGTTTCCGTCGGAGCGCACTGTGTCGTAGAAGAAAACGCGTTCATAGGCGGGGGCAGCGTTATCTTCCCGCAGGTCTATGTCGGGCAAAACGTTAAAATAGGTAAGAATTCCAAAATATACCCGCAGGTGGTGATAAGGGAGAATGTGTCCATCGGCGAAAACACCATTATCCATTCGGGGAGCGTCCTCGGTTCCGACGGGTTCGGTTACATTAAAAACGGAACCCTGCACAAGAAGATACCGCAAATAGGCCGCATTGAAGTAGGCGACAACGTTGAAATAGGGGCGAACGTTGCAATTGACCGCGCAACGACCGGCGCGACGGTTATCGGCAGCGGAACAAAGATTGATAACCTCGTCCACATTGCCCACAACGTCCGGATAGGAAAAAACTGTCTTATCTTAGGGCAGGTGGCTGTTGCGGGTAGTTCAGTTCTCGGCGATAACGTTACCCTTGCAGGACAGTCGGGTGTCACTGACCACGCAAACGTCGGCGCTAACGTGACTGTGGCAGGGAAGTCCGGAGTAATCGGGGACATACCCGACGGCCAGGTCGTATCGGGATTCCCCGCAAGGCCTCACAGGGAGAATATGAAAACACAGGCAATACTGCACCGGTTACCCGATATTATTAAATCGCTAAAAGAAAAGAATAAATAAGGACGGGCGGATGGACATAGAAATGCAAAAGACCCTAAGGGGAGAGATTAAAATTTCGGGCAAGGGGCTGCACACCGGGAACGCCACCACCATGACTTTTAAACCTTCTCCTGCGGATTCGGGAATAAAATTCACCAGGACTGATTTACCCGGCTCCCCGTCTGTTCCGGCCAGGGTTGAATATGTAAGCGGGACCATGCGGGGGACTGCGCTCGGTATAAACAAAAATGCCGCCGTATATACGGTTGAACACCTGCTCGCTGCATTATACGGTCTCGGGATAGACAACCTTGAAATTCTGCTGGACAACAACGAGCCGCCGGTACTTGACGGCAGCTGCAGGGGTTTTGTGGAGTACATACAACAGGCGGGCATAATAACCCAGAATAAACCGAAAAACTTCATCGTCCTTAAAAAACCCATAAGGTACTCAAGCGTAGAAAAACAGCACACCGTTGAAATAGTCGCAGAGCCGTCCGACGAATTCATCGTTGAATACCACCTCTCGTACGACCACCCTCTCGTCGGGAAGCAGTCATTCCGTTTTGTCCTGAACTCCGATGCCTTCTGCAGGGAAATCGCCCCTGCAAGAACGTTTTGTTTTGATTTTGAAGTTGAAACACTGAAAAAATATAACCTTGCAAAAGGGGGGGGGCTTGACAACACGATAATTGTCGGGTTTGACAGGATACACAACGACGAAAAACTCAGGTTTCCGGATGAATTCGTCAGGCATAAACTGCTGGATTTGATGGGGGACGTCTCCCTGATCGGCTCACCTGTCAAGGCGCGCATAACGGCAAAATATTCGGGCCATAAGCACAACATAAACTTCCTGAAACTGATGCAGCGGGAGATGGCAAAAGAAGCGCAGATTGCAGGGGGGGTGAACGTAACAATGTTAGACAGGGAAATTTCTACGGAGGAGGTCAAGCAAATCATACCGCACCGCGAGCCGTTTCTTATGATTGATACCGTCCGGATACCAGACCTGCAAAAATCGGCCATAGGGTACAAACGATTAACAGGCAAAGAGGACTTTTTCAGGGGGCACTTTCCGGGTAACCCCATAATGCC
>JAHJSO010000094.1 GCA_018830385.1 Elusimicrobiota bacterium
TCATCTCTTCCCCGCCCCGCGGAATTATTAAGTCAATGAGAGCGTCCTGCCGCACCATTTCATAAACCCTGCGCCTGTCGGTGTCGTCAATAAACTGGATGATTTCCTGCGGTATCTCTGACGGCCGGCCGGATTTTTCCAGTGCGTCCTTTATAACCCGCACAAGAATCCTGTTGGAGTTTATCGCCTCTTTCCCTCCCCGCAGGATTATTGCGTTTGAAGATTTCAGGCACAGTGCAGACGAGTCAACCGTTACATTGGGCCTTGACTCGTATATCATTCCTACCACGCCCAGCGGAACTTTGACCTTTTTAATTCTCATTCCCGACGGTGTTCTCCATTCAGAGAGAACTTCACCGACCGGGTCCGGGAGCGCGGCTATATCCCTGAC
Source organism: Elusimicrobiota bacterium (assembly GCA_018830385.1). Taxonomy (GTDB): domain Bacteria; phylum Elusimicrobiota; class Endomicrobiia; order CG1-02-37-114; family JAHJSO01; genus JAHJSO01. The sequence continues at coordinate 392 of JAHJSO010000094.1, forward strand.
GCCCTTTGCGATGTCCCGTATGGTTTTTTCCGTCATGACAAGGCGGTCTATCAGCGCCCCTGAAAGCCCTTTTTTTCGCGCCTCCGATACGTCCTTCCGGTTTTCAGCGATTATCCTGCCCGATTTTGCAATGAGTTCATCGGCGATTAAATCAAGGGCTGCATTTTTTGCATCAGTGCTGGCGAGGGCGAGTTTCCTTGAGGAGTCCTTTGCCCGTCGTGCAATCTCGTCTATTTTAATTTTTTTCATTTGTGTACCGGTGCCTGTATAGAGGGGTGCCGCAGGATACTATTTCATCATTTCCCACAGCGTCTGCCGTATCTCGCGGCCGCATGTGTCCGCCTGCCAGAAGACCTCGTCGGCGGTAAACCGCAGGACCTTCCAGCCGTACATCTGCAGATGCCTGTCCCTCTTCTTGTCTTCCTTTATCTGTTCCGGCTCCCGCTGGTGCCTGCCGCCGTCGCACTCTACGACGAGTTCCTTTCCGTTTGGAGTCCTCAGTAAAAAATCAACCCTGTAAGTGAAAGACGGGAGTTTTATTTCCTGCTGGGGCAGTACCTGCATTTCTTCCGGGAGACAAAGTATAAGTTCCCACAGGAGCACTTTCTCAGGCGGGGAGTCCGCATCGCACAACTGCGAAAGTTTCGTGAACCTTTCCATTACGGCATACAAAATCCACTCCTGGGTCTGCTTTAGCCTGAACTTTCCGTATTCAATAATCTGCTCGTCAAGTTTCTGGTTAAAGTCCCACATCCAGCCCTCAGCCATGGAACCTCCTATTGTTTTCCGGTCTTTTTTATGAAGTTTATCAGCCCGCCGTCAAGGATAACCCGTATTTCCCTGTCAGTTAGCATGCATATCGTTTTGATGACGATGTTTTTTGTTTTGTTGATGATTTTTACAGGTTCCCTTTTCCTAATAATCTCCCGAAGGGAAACGTCGTTGTCTGTCCGGATGATGTCTGCCCGGTCTATGCTCTGGTAGTCCGATGGATTTTTGAAGACCAGCGGCAGTATTCCGAAGTTTATAAGGTTTGCAAGATGAATACGGGCGAATGATTTTGCGATAACTGTGTTTATGCCCAGATACCTCAGGGCTATCGCAGCGTGTTCTCTGGACGAACCCTGCCCGTAATTTTCTCCTGCCACTATCGCCCCCGAGTCGCCCTGTGCTGACTTTTGCGAGTTGCCCTGTGCTTCTCCCTGCCTGGTATTTAATGATTCGGCCCTTTTGACAAAGGATGAATCAATTTTAGAAAATGTCCAACGGGATATGGCCGGTATGTTTGACCTCAGCGGCAGGGCCTTTGCCCCTGCTGGGAGTATGTCGTCTGTGGAGATGCCGTCGCCTAATTTCAGAAGGACCTCGCAGTTTATGTATTCCGGCAGGCACGGAAATACGGGCAGGGGTTTTATGTTCGGCCCGCGGGCTATCTCTATTTTTCCCCTTTCCTTTTCTTTCGGCGGGTAAATAAAATTTGCAGAGCCGGTTTTAGCGGTGCCGGTTTGGACGCCGGTTTTCAGGCAGGTTTTATAGTTTATCTCCGGGAGTTTTCCGAGGCGCCGCGGGTCGGTTATTTTTCCGTTTAAGGCGCTTGCCAGAGCCGTCTGCGTACTGCACAGATAGACGCCAGCATCGGCAGTCCCGCTCCTGCCGGGGAAGTTCCTGTTGAAAGTCCTTAATGAGATACCGCTGCTTTTAGGGGCGCACCCCATACCGATGCAGGGCCCGCAGGATGCCTCAAGAATCCTTGCCCCTGAATTGATTAACGCCGTAAGATGTCCGGTTTGAGACAGCACAGACATGACCCCCCTTGAACCGGGCGTAACTATAAATTCCACATCAGGAGAAATCTTTTTATTCTTAAGTACCGCGCACGCTAACAGGAGTTCATCCAATGAGGAATTCGTGCAGGAACCGATGCATACCTGGTGGACCCTCTGCCCCTCAATGTCGCGGACTTTAACGACATTGTCGGGAGAGTAAGGCCTGGCGACGAGTGGTTCAATTCCCGTCAGATGGACGGTGTGCGCGGATGCGTATGTTGCATTTTTTTCAGGCAGCATCTTCTTCCATTGGTTTTCCCTGCCCATTTCCTTAAGGAAATCCCTTGTGATTTCATCCGACGGGAACACAGATGATGTTAAGCCCATCTCGCTGCCCATGTTTGCAATGGTTGCCCTCTCAGGCACAGACAGGTGTTTTAGCCCGTCCCCTGTATATTCAAAAACTTTTCCTATGCCTCCCTTGACAGAGAATTCCCTGAGCAATTCAAGGATGATGTCTTTGGCGCTGACCCATGGTTTAAGGTTTCCTTTCAGGATGATGTTCACTACTGCAGGCATGTTGAAAAAGAAAGGGATTCCTGCAAGGGCGGACGCCACGTCTAGCCCCCCCGCCCCGATTGCAAGCATCCCGACAGCGCCCCCTGTCGGGGTATGGCTGTCCGAACCTAACAGCGTTTTGCCGGGAACTGCAAAATTTTCCAGATGTAGATGGTGGCAGATGCCGTTTCCCGCCGGTGAGAATATTATGCCGTACCGGGACGCCATAGATTTTAGAAATGCGTGGTCGTCTGAATTTTCAAAACCCGTCTGGAGTGTATTGTGGTCAATGTACGAAACGGAGGTTTCGGTTTTAATGCCGGCCAGATTAAACTGTTCAAATTCCAGATAAACGAGTGTCCCGGTTGCATCCTGTGTGAGGGTCTGGTCAATCCTTATTGCGATTTTTTCCCCA
>JAHJSO010000095.1 GCA_018830385.1 Elusimicrobiota bacterium
GGGAACAAAATACCGCGGTGAGTTTGAACAACGGCTGAAAAACATAATGGAGGAAATAAGACGCTCAAGGAACAATATAATCCTGTTTATAGACGAACTGCATACGGTCATAGGAGCGGGCGCCGCAGAGGGCGCCATAGATGCCAGCAACATGCTGAAGCCGGCGTTAGGCAGGGGGGAACTGCAATGTATCGGCGCTACAACCTTTGACGAATTCAGGAAACACATTGAACATGACCCGGCGCTTGAGAGGAGGTTCCAGCCGATTACAGTTGACCCTCCTACCATAGAAGAAACAATAACGATTCTGCGGGGGCTCAAGGAAAAATATGAGACCCACCACAGGGTCAGGTATGATGATGAGTCGCTGGTTGCCGCCGCTAACCTGTCGGACAGGTTCATATCCGACAGATACCTCCCGGACAAGGCGATAGATCTTATTGACGAGGCAGGGAGCAGTTCACGTCTCCAGACAGCCCGGCCCAGTCCCGAGATAAAACAAAAGGAAGACGAACTTGAAAAACTCGTCCGGGAAAAGGAAGTCGCAATTTCACGGCAGGAATACGAGAAGGCCGCCTCATACAGGGACAAAGAGCGCGAGATGAAAAAGGCAATAGAAAACATAAAGAAACGCTGGCGCGAGAGCAGGGAGGCCCTTTTCCCGGCTATCACGGCGGACGACATAGCCGCAATCGTATCCAAATGGACAAGCATACCCGTTATCCGCATTACGGAGAAAGAGCAGGAACGGCTTCTGAAAATGGAAGAGGAACTTCACAGGAGGGTAATAGGCCAGGAAGAGGCAACGCATTCCGTGGCGCAGGCGATAAGGCGCTCAAGGACGGGGTTGAAAGACCCCAGGCGGCCCATCGGTAGTTTTATTTTTCTCGGGCCTACCGGCGTCGGCAAGACCGAATTGGCGCGCGCTCTTTCGGAATTCCTATTCGGAGACGAGAAAGCCCTTGTGCGGGTTGACATGTCCGAATACATGGAAAAATTTTCCGTCTCCCGGCTTATCGGTTCCCCGCCGGGTTATGTTGGCTATGAAGAAGGCGGGCAACTCACGGAAAAGGTAAGACGCAAACCGTATTGCGTCGTCCTGCTGGATGAAATTGAAAAGGCGCACCAGGACGTGTTTAACCTCCTGCTGCAGATACTTGATGACGGCATCTTGACAGACAGCATGGGGCACAGGGTCAATTTCAAAAACATTGTTCTTATAATGACGTCTAATGTCGGCGCGCGTCTCATTTCAAAGGGGAAGGCGCTCGGTTTCATGGTAGGTGACAACGCCCAGGGAGAATACCGGACCATAAAGGACACCCTGATGGAAGAGGTGAAAAAGACCTTCAACCCTGAGTTTTTAAACAGGATAGACGAGGTAATTGTTTTTCATCCGTTAGGGAAAAATGAGATTGAAAAAATACTGGACATCATGCTTGAACGTGTGCAGAAGAAACTGTTAGGCCAGGCGATTTCAATTGAACTCTCGCCTGCCTGCAGAAACTTCCTGCTTGAAAAGGGATTTGACCCGACGTACGGGGCGCGGCCCCTGCAGAGGACCATACAGAAATATCTTGAGGATGCCATAGCAGAGGAGATCCTTTCAAAAGGCATTTCATCCGCAGCCAGCGATAATGTTTCAAAGGTATTCGCGGAGATGGATGCAGAAAACAAAAAGATTGTTTTTACGACGCACCAGGTCCCGAAGACGGTCAAATCATGAGAATGTCCTATGAGAAAGTATTTGCCGGGAATAATCCTTATTCTGGTTTCCCTCTCTGTTTTGTTTCTGCTGGTGTGCGTCCTTATTCTGCCGAAAGAAATAACCAAAGTTATAAAAAAAGACATCACCGAAAGGTATAACCTGAAATTGGACATTGCATCCGTTTCAATATCGTTTCCTTTAGGCGTCCATTTACACAATGTGTCCCTCTCTCAGGACAGTTATGTTTTCTTTGCAAAAACGATGGGCGTTACGATTAACCTGCCGAAATTCCTGCTTAAGCGGGAAAGGGAAATTATAATAACGTGGAAACACGGCGGGCTTAGTGCCGGCGAAACGGCGTTCGTTTTAAATGACGGCCGCGTTACGCTGTCCCCAAAAATAAACTCTATTGATGCCTACCTCTCGTCCGCCTTTTTGCCCGGAACAAGGATAAAATTTATAAGCAGAGCGGACCAGTCAAAATGGACGGTTATGACCAACACCCCGTTGAAGGGAAAGCAGAAACGGATTACCGTTAAATTGGGCGGCGATATACCTGCGGTCAGGGACAGGATAAGCGGTAAGATAACCGTTGAACTTGAAAACAACAATGCAAAGGGGCATTTCCTTCTGACGGACATCTCAAGCCGGCCGGCGGCGGAGATAACGATTGACAATATTTCCGTCAGGTGGAAGGACTTCAATTTTGCGGGCGGCGCTGCATTCAGATATTCAAGCAATGTCTTTACGCTTGACAACGTTATCCTGGCGGACGGCGATCAGACAATTTCTGCAAGCGGGGTCATTTCAGGTAAACAACCGGCCATCCATTTGCAACTTTCCCGCATAAACATTAAAAAGATTGACCCCGGGACAAGCGGGGTATTGACATCACAGGTAAAAATTACCGGCACCTTTGAAAACCCCGTCCTGAACATAAAGAGCAGTTTGTATTCCGTCGTCATGGAAAAACCGTTTGAGTTTAACTGCCAGAAGGGCGAGGTTGCAATAAACTATGCCAATAAGACGTTCAATATATCGGGGGACATCCTCACAAAGGAGAGATACCGTTTCAACGGCTGGTTTACGGAATCAAGAAAAGACAACATGCCCCTCTATATCGGCAAATTAAATCTTACCGGTATAACCGACGTTGATTTTGAGGTAGAGCGGACAAACTCCTTCGGAGCGTACACTCTAAAGTTACTACTCAGGGACCTTGTCCTGCCGAAATTAGACGTACGCGGGAACATTAACGTTTCCGGCACGCTCAACACATCAGGCGGCTTTAAATTAGACGGGCTGTTTTCGGGCAACAAACTGACAGTAAAGGGCTTCCCGGTGGGACTGTTCACGGGTAAATTCCGGCTGAGTGAAAAAACGCTCAGGATAAATTACTGGATTGATAAAAACATTTCAGGCGAGACGATACTGAATTTCAGTAAAATGAGCATAAATGGCAATACGGACTTAAGCGACTTGCCGATTGAACGCATTAGCGGAGAACTTTCAGGCACACTTGACGGGAAGATGTCCCTGTCGGGCGATATCCGCAATCCGAGAATGGATTTCGGGTACACCGTTAAGAATGCCTCTTTCAGGGAAGTCGCCGCAGCGATGTCCGGGAAAGGGCAGTACTCCGGCAAAAAACTGGTTTCATCAGGAAAAATATCAATCGGCAAAAAAATCAACGGGCGGTTTGCATTCAACATCAACGACATAACTACGGGGGACACATCCTCTGCGTTAAATTTTGAAAACATAAACACAGGTGACTTAAACGACGTCCTATACAAGGTCTATTCAACCCGCCTCCCCATTGAAGGAAACGCCGACCTCTCAATTGAACTGGACGGCCCGTTGTACTCCCCGGTCGTCACAATAAAAATGGAATCCATAAAGTCCCGGAGCATCCGGTGGACGGAAAAAATCCTTCCCGCCGAGTGGACGTACATGGGTTTTGTCGCAAGAACAAGCGATGCGATGAAAACCATACAGGTTGAAAAACTCCTCATCCAGTCGGAAGAGA
>JAHJSO010000096.1 GCA_018830385.1 Elusimicrobiota bacterium
ACAACGACGCGGTCTTTGTTTCATATAATGAGTTTAAAACAGGGATTGAGAGTTTCATAAAGAAATATTTAAGGTAATTTTTCCCGCAAAATTTTCCTCACATATAATTGACAATTTTTGATAAATTTAGTAAAATTAAAAGTTAGAGTCGGCCTTCCTTATAGTTATATTAAACCGGAAGGCGGGCACGACTTCACGGGAAGGAAGAGTGAACAAATAGGGAGGAATTTTTATATGCCACAAAAAAAGGGACACAGGAGCATGTTGCTTCCGGGAATACCGGGAATAATTCTTTTTGTATTGATTGGACACTCCTTTTTACCCACCGCAGTTCATTCCCAGACCAGCGCCGAAACAAAAATATCCATAGAAACAAGCCTTGAAAACCGCGTTACAAAAGTCCTAAAAGAGATTACGGGTTCTGAAAAACTCATTGTAATTGTCAACGCAGATTTGTACAGCGAGAAAGAGAAAAAGGAAGTCAAACTTAAGACGGAAAAGCAAAAACCGAAAATGGTCCTCCCCGGGGTACCTGTGAAGGAAAGCATCGGGGACAGAAAACTTGAAGACCTGCTCGCCCCGCTTGACCTGGGCGACACGAAAACAATGATTAAAAGAATGACTGCTACGATTATGCTGGAGAAAGGCATGTCCGATTCCATCGTGGAGCTTGTCCGAAAGGTTGCATCGGGACTGTTAGGCATAAGTCCTGAGCGGGGAGACCAGTTAATAATTGAAAAGATTGAATTCCAGCGGACTCAATTCTCTTGGTCTTCTCTTTTATATCCGCCAAATATATTCTGGGTGATTGGTATAGGGCTCGCCACCATGTTTGTATTCACATCTGTAAATTTCCTGTTCAATCCGTTTAAGATTTTTTCCAGAAACATTGTTGATGTGATATCAGGATATGTTGCAGCACAGAAAGAACGTGCAGCGAACGAAGACATTTTCGGCGGCCCCGGCGGCGCCAGGTCAGGCGGGCAGGCAGACGCTGCTCTTGGGACGCCGGCAGGGAGTGATACCATGGAGGCTGCAGGGTCGTCCGAGGAAAAACTGCCTTTCCGGTTTGTCCGGCCCGAAAACCAGAAAGACGTCCAGGAGATTCTTAAGTATGAAACGCCCGAAAATATAGCCATAATACTTAACTATCTGGACCGCAACCTGTCTTCCCGCCTTTTCTGGTCTTTGCCCGCGGACATGCAGACGAAGGTTTCAATACGTTTCGCGTCCGCAAGGCAGTTAAATCCCGAGGATGTCCGCTCACTTGAGCAAAAGGTCAAGGACCAGCTGGACTACTCGTTAGGAGGCGAGGACTATATAGTCAACCTTCTGGAATACGCCGATGTCGCAGCGCAGAATAAAATCATCACCCACCTGCAGGCGAAGAATCCCGAGTTTGCCAAAGGCATAAAGGCGGCAATATTCAATTTTGAAGATATTGCAAAATTTGACAATACGACAATCCAATCAATCATCAGGAGAGTCAACCTGCCTGTTTTTGCACAGATTCTCAAGACGATGGACGATGAGTTCAAAACGAAAATATTTGGGGCGATCCCGGAGGTTGCCCGCCGGCGGCTCCAGCAGGAGATGGAATTAGGCAGGCCCGTGTCCGAGCAACTTCTCAGAGATGAAAAACGCAGGGTCGTGGGTATGATACGGCGGCTGCAGCAGGAAGGTCTTATTGTGAAGGAAAGCAAGACATAGAAATAAAAACCGGAGGTAATCAGATATGGATTTTATGACTATAATAGGTATCGTAATGGGAGCCCTTGCAGTGTATTTTGTAATGGCCCGCGGTCAGATTGTGCATTTACTTGCAAATCTGGATGCGTTCGTGCTCGTTTTTGGCGGAACGCTTGCGTCCACCTTAATTGCCTACCCATGGTCAACCCTTAAAGAAATACCGAAGGCCTTCAGGTATGCGTTTTTTCCGCGCAAGCGGGAATCAGCCATCAGGACAATTGAAATACTCGTTTCTCTGTCTGAAAAAGCAAAGCGCTCGGGGGTGGAAGCCCTTTCAAACGACATCCATAATATAAAAAGCAGATTCTTCGTTAATTCAATCAGAATGCTGATAGATGGTTTTGAACCCGACATTATTCAGGGCAATATGGAGAAGGAAATTATTTATGTCCAGCAGAGACATCAGAAAGTTACAAGTGTATTCAGGATGATGGCGACGATCGCGCCGATCTTCGGTCTTCTCGGAACACTCATAGGGGTTGTGCAGGTGCTGAAAAATATCACCGACCCGAAAACGATGGGCGCCTCAATGGCTATCGCTGTTACAACGACATTCTATGGAATATTCAGTGCAAACTTTATGTTTTTACCCATTGCGGTAAAACTGAGCGAATACAGTGAAGACGAAATATTGAATATGGAACTTATTCTGGAAGGCGTCCTGTCCCTCCAGAAAGGGGACGTGCCTCTTGTGACCGAGAAAAAACTTGAAGCATTCCTCTCCGCCATACTCAGAGAGAAACAAATTCAGACAGAGGCGAAATTACCCAAATAAAAATGCCGGATAAAAGAAAATCAATCATGGGAAGGGTCAGGCGGATAAGGGCGACACAGAAAACAAGCCCCATCTGGCTTACAGTGATGTCCGATTTAATGACAAACCTCACACTGTTTTTTATGTTGATGTATGCCTTTACACGACTCACCGCTGATGAAAGAGAAGAAATATCCTCCTCGCTTGCAAGGGCAGCCAGCAAAGAAGGCGTGGTTGAAACACGCGCAAGGGATGTTTTACACAAACTCAGTGAGCAGGAAACAATGGCCAAAATTGACCGCCTGGCACAGCAGAAGGAACTGGAAAAATATGCAAAATTAGACATAAGTGAACAGATGATAAAAATTACCCTCACAGCCCCTGTCCTTTTTGACATAGGAGAAAGCACACTCAAAAAAGAAGCAGTCCCAATACTCAATGAAGTTGCCAGGGTTATTGCTCCTATACCGAACGATATAGTGGTTGAAGGGCATACCGACAATGTGCCGATATCCGCCGGGGCGAAGTATAAATCAAACTGGGAACTCTCCAACGCCAGGGCTTTCAGTGTGATTGATTATTTTGTTGAGGAGAAAGGTGTCAACCCGGAGCGTTTAGTGTCAGCGGGTTTTGGTGAACACCGTCCTGTTGCACCGAACGATACCGACGAGAACAAGGCGAAAAATCGCAGGATTGAGATAAACATAATAAGGGTGAAATAATGACAGGGCTTGCGTTTTACCGGATGCCGAAAATAACACAATCCGAAGTTGTTGTGCAGGGAGTCGTCCCGTGAACAGGGTTAAAAGAAAAAGTGGTGTCAGGGAAATGTCTGATTTTTCTGAATGGATGTTGCCTTATGGAAATCTTATGATGATTCTTATGATTTTTTTTCTAATGCTCTATACATTTGCATATCTGGGCGGGACACAGTTTGAAGAAGCCCTTACAAAGATTGAAGCGACCGTCCTTTCTGCAGAACAGCAGCG
>JAHJSO010000097.1 GCA_018830385.1 Elusimicrobiota bacterium
GCGCCTATCATCGGCAGGCCGCTCCCGGCGGAGAACGCCAACTGCGCCGAGGCAGCCAGCAGCCCGCAGGTTATATAAAAGACAAAGTATTTCAAATGCCCCAGCCGGTCTTCTATGTTGTCGCCGAATATGTATAAATACAGCATATTGCCGATGAAGTGGAGCCACCCGCCGTGCAGGAACATTGAAGTGAGCAGCGTGAACCATCTTTCCGGGAACGAAACAAAAAAGTGGTACGGAATCAGCCCGTAGTTTATTATAAGTTGTTCAAGCAGTCCCTGCCGCCCGAGCATGAGTTCAAACAAAAACACAACTGTGTTCAGCCCTATCAGAAAAAAATTTACAAACGGTATTTTTTCCGACGGGATGTTGTCTTTTAACGGTATCATTGAGCGATTCCTGCTATCAAACGAGGGATATCGGCCATAGGCAATTTATACCTGGTGATAACCTGTGCCTCATGCGCCTCATGGGAATGATCCCCCTTCAAACGGTATCCCCGCCGGGAATCATGCCCCCGGGCGCCGAAGGACTTTTCCGTCTGCCAGAACAAAGCCGTCCCGCCATTTTTCAGGAACGGCAGGCACAAACGGGCTGACTCGTCAAATTTTTTTAATGCACGGGCGAACGAAAAATCGTATTTTCCCCTTTGCACGGCATCCCGGACAATGTCCTCCGCCCTGTTGCATGCAACTGTAGTATTTTCAACTCCCAGTGCCCCTATGATATGTTCAAGGAATACCGCCTTTTTTTTAACGGATTCAACAAGCAGGAGTTCCATCTGCGGGAATAAAATTTTTAACGGTAAGCCGGGGAAGCCGGCGCCTGTTCCGACGTCAACCGCTGAAAAACCGCTGCCTGAAAAACTGCCGTCGGCCATTTTTCGTAAAGCCGCCGCTCCTGCCAACGAATCGGCAAAATGCAGGTAAATAATCTCTACGGGTTCAAGTATTTTCGTGATATTGAATTTTTTGCCCCAGACGAGGAGTTCGTCCAGGAACCTTTTGAAGAGTTCAACCTGCCCGTCGTTTACCGGTATCCCGAATTCATTCAGTAAGAAGTTTTTAAACCCCTGCCATATATCAGCGACCATAATTAAAACCCGCCTTCTTCCTCTTCCTTTATTTCCCGCAGGATCTGGGAAGTAGTGGGCTCTATCAGGTGGACGGTGGGCTCAGTGCCTGACAGGAACGCCTCAAGGTACACCTTCTTTGACGACGGTGTTGCAAGGTAGCCGGTGTTTGCATCTATTTCAACAAAATTAATTCCTGTCGCAGGCACCGGGAAATCCAGCGCCTCCTCGTTTTTGAGAGCCCGTTTCATAAAGTCCGTCCATATAGGGCAGGCGATAGCCCCGCCGCTGTTCTTCTCTCCCAGCGTGGTGAAGTCGTCATAACCCACCCATACGCCGCATACGAGTTGCGGCGTGTAACCTATAAACCATGCGTCGCTAAAATTGTTCGTCGTCCCCGTCTTGCCTGCCGCGGGCCTCTTCAAATAATATTTCGCATACATTCCCGTCCCTTGCTGGATAACCCCTTTAAGCAGGTATGTCATTATGAAAGCTGTCTGTTCGGACAGGACGTCCTCCTCAACCGGGAAAAACTCCTTAAGTTTTTTTCCGTCTTTATTTTCAATTTTTATAATGGGATATGGTTTTGTCTTGATGCCCCTGTTTGCAAATACGGAGAATGCCCGGACCATTTCCGTCAGGTAAACGTCGCTTGAGCCGAGAGCAAGTGAAAGGGTATTTGTGAGATTGCTCTCAATGCCTAATTTTTTTGCATAGGATATTACGGTGGCAGGGCTTATTTCGTCTATGGTGCTGACTGCACACATGTTAAGAGAAAGTTCCATCGCCCTCCTTAGGAGAACGTTCCCGTGATATTTTTTCTTATAGTTCTGCGGCACCCAGACCTTCATCGGGTCGGTGAGCCACTCCGGCGGGAGCGTCATCAGATAATCGGTTGATTTTGCAGAAAGCCGCCAGTCCCTGCCGTCGTTTACATATACCAGTTGCGTGTCCTCAATAATTGTAGTGGGCGTATAGCCCTTTTCAAGGGCAGTAGTATAGACGATCGGCTTGAAAGAACTTCCCGGCTGCCTATGCGACTGAACCGCCCGGTTAAACTGTGATTTTGCAAACTCCCTGCCTCCTACCATTGCCCTTATCTGTCCCGTCTTCGGCTCCACTGCCAGGAGAGCCACCTGAACGGGAGGTATGCCCGTTGATTTTTTAACTGCCTGCTGTTTTTTGTCAAATGCAGACAGGAAATCGTTGATTACCATTTCGGCGGTCGTCTGCATTTGCAAATCAAGCGTTGTGTATATGTTCATGCCGGAGCGGTAAAGGGCTTCGGCCCCATATTCAGGTTCTAACAGCAACCTTATGTGTTCAACGAAATAAGGCGCCACGCGGCTTGGAAGCGACGCCTTTTCAAAAGGGACCGGTTCTCCGACCGTGTTGAGTTCTTCGTTATGAGAAATAAACCCGAGGCGGCGCATCCTGTTGAGCACGATACTCCTGCGTCTTATGGTCCTTGCCGGGTTGCTGAACGGAGAATAATAACTTGGGTATCTTATCATCCCTGCAAGCAATGCCGATTCGGCCAGCGTCAGTTCTTCAGGCGTTTTTGAGAAGTATATCCTGGCGGCCTGCCACACCCCGTAAGCCCCGTGGCCGAAATATACCTGGTTGAGGTACATCTCAAGTATTTCCTGTTTTGAAAAATTATGTTCAAGTTGAAGGGCGAGGATGAGTTCCTTTAATTTCCTGTCAATGGTTTTTTCCTGGGTAAGGAACGCAAGTTTTGCAAGTTGCTGGCTGATTGTTGAACCGCCAGCGGCGAACCTCCGTTTGACGATGTTTTCTATCGCTGCCTTTAATATGCGCGGGACGACTATGCCCCAGTGACGGAAAAACCTGTGGTCTTCTATGACGAGCACGGCGTTCTGGATGTCAACGGGGATTTCACCCAGCGGGAGCCACGTCCTGCGTTCGGTGAACAGTTCCGTTATCAGCTGACCGTTTACGTCGTATAATTTTGTGGAGAGGGTGGGTCTGTATTCCCTGAGGACTTCAACAGGCGGGAGTTCGTTTATAATCTTTTTTATGTAAACCGCGCACAGTAGGACGAGAACGAAAACGTACAGAAGCACCCGGTACTTAAAAAAAACGTGTTTCATGAGAATATTCCCAGGAAAGTCATTGCGAGCCCCCGCAGGGGCGTGGCAATCTCATCGTTAAAAGATTGAGATTGCTTCACTTCGTTCGCAATGACAACCCTGCCATGTCATTACGAGGAACGCAGCGACGAAGTAATCTGCTTTGTTGATGGGATTGCTTCCCACCGCGCCCCTGCGGGGCTTGTGGTCGCAATGACAACTATATTGATTTTTTGAGTTTTTCAAGATGATTTTTTAACTCCTGCGGGAGCGCCTCGCCGAACTGTGAGTAGAATTTTTCCACGTCCTCAATTTCCTTTTGCCACTCACCGCGGTTTATCCGGAGGGCGTCTTTTAATTTATTTCCGTCAATCCCTCCGCCGGACAGGTCAATGTCCGAAGCGTCCGGGATAAAGCCCAGCGGTGTTTCTTTGGCGCCAGCAGCCCCGCTTCCGGCGGCGACTGCAGCCCTTCCTCCGGTGGCGCCAGCCCCGCCCCGGGGGGCTTCTCCGCTCTTTTTTATCCTGTCAACCATCCATTTTAATATACGGCAGTTTTCCCTGAAACCGGGCCAGAGATAATTCCCGTCTTCATCCGTCCTGAACCAGTTCACGAAAAATATTTTTGGAAGATTTTTTGCCTTTGACCGAAAATTCAGCCAGTGCCTGAAGTAACCGGCCATGTTATACCCGCAGAACGGAAGCATCGCCATCGGGTCCCTCCGGACAACCCCCACCTGGTGGGTTGCAGCGGTCGTAGTTTCAGAGCCCATTATTGACGCCAGGAATACACCGTGCGCCCAGTCAAAACTCTCATATACCAGCGGGACAGTCCTTTGTCTCCTCCCGCCGAAAATTATGCCTGATATCGGCACGCCGATGGGGTTGTCAAACTCTTTTGAAAGGGTCGGGCAGTTGTAAATTGACACGGTAAACCTTGAATTCGGGTGGGCGGCTGGTTTTTCCTCGCCCGGTTTTCCCGTGCCCGCCTTATACTCATCGCCCTGCCAGTCAAGGAGTTCCGCAGGCGGTTCGCCGGTAAACCCTTCCCACCACGGGGTGTTGTTCCGGACATCCAGCCCGGTATTCGTGAACAGCGTAGGATAGAATTTGTTATTCTTTAGCGTCTCAATCATCATGGGGTTTGTCTTTTCAGAAGTTCCCGGTGCGACGCAGAAGAAACCCGTTTCAGGGTTTATGGCGTAGAGCCGCCCGTCGGGCCCGACGTTTATCCACGCGATGTCGTCCCCGAGAGTCCACACCTTGTATCCCTTAAGCGTCGGGGCCAACAGCGCGAGGTTTGTCTTGCCGCATGCCGAAGGGAACGCCCCGAGGAAATATCTGATGTCCCCTTCCGGGTCTTCAACGCCTATTACAATCATGTGTTCGGCAAGCCACCCCTCAATGTAACCCATGTACGAAGCGATTCTCAATGAAAAACATTTCTTCCCCAGCAGGGCATTGCCGCCGTAGCCGGAACCGATACTCATAACCAGTCGTTCGTCCGGGAAATGCATTATGTATCTTTTTTTAGGGTCAAGGTCGCCTATGGAATGCAGCCCCTTCACAAAGCTGTCAGAGCTTCCGATTCTTTTAAGCGCGAAAGCCCCCATCCTGGTCATTATCTTCATGCTTATGACGACATACACGGAGTCGGTTATTTGCACGCACGGTTTTGCATAGGGTGAATCGGCGGGTCCCATCATATACGGCATAACGTACATCGTCCTGCCTACCATGCAACCGTCAAACAGTTTGTTCACCACCCCTTTTGCTTTGGACGGTTCCATCCAGTTGTTGTTCGGGCCTGCGAGTTCTTTTGACGGGTGATTGATGAAAGTCAGGTGCTCCGTCCTCGCCACGTCCGACGGGTGGCTCCTGTGCAGGTATGAATTCGGGGAAAAGGCCGGGTTCAGTTGATAAAAGGTGTTGTGCTTTCCTGTTTTTTCTTTTTTGAGTCCGGTTTCTACAAGTTTGCGAGTTTCCTCGTCCGAACCGTCGCACCAGTGAACGTTGTCCGGTTTCGTAAGCGCCGCCTGTTCTTCAACCCATTTTTCCAGAGGTGTCGTTGCCATAGAATATAATTTATTGCGTTCGTAAGACGGGATAAACCCGGCGGATTATTTTGTTCTGTTTACGTTTTTCCAGACGCGTTTTTTGACAAGGGTATCAATTGTTTCCACGGGATAAATTTCCTCAACGATATCATCCGGTTCAAACCAGAGTTTTATTTCATTCTCCGCTTCCTCATCGCTCGCGGAGCAATGTATTACGTTCTCATACATACCCTTGGTCGTAATCCTGCCGTATTGGCCTCTTATTGTGGTAGGATCTGCCTCTTCGGGGTTGGTGACGCCGGCAATTTCCCGGACTTTCTTTATTGCGTCGGCGCCTTCATATATAATGGCCAGAACCCTGTGGTATTCTTCTCCGTGGAGCGTCCCCCGTATATATTTTACCACCTCGTCAAAAAAGGGCTTGTCCTTCAGGTGTTCATAGTGTTTACAGGCAAGTTCCCTGCTTACCTGCACGACCTTTGCTGCCACTATGCGAAGTTTCGCCTCTGAAAGGCGGGTAAGTATGTTTCCCGTGAGGGACTTTTTCAACCCGTCCGGTTTTACTATTACGAGAGTTTGCTGAAATTTTTTGTCAGAATTATTTTCCATTTTTCCCCCATGCACTTCCTTCAAAGAGAGCCCATCTTCATAACACAATAATTTTACCAAAATATTAAGATGTTGTCAAGTTTTCGCCGCCGAACTGTTTACTTGAAAAAAACTTAAAAATTTTATACCATTTACGGTATGAGACCTTCAGTAATCCAGCCGTTTGCGGCGTTGAGGTATGCCGCAGGAGACATTTCAAAAGAGATATGCCCGCCGTACGACGTTATTTCACCCGCAGAAAAAGAGGAATTGCTTGCCGCCTCCGGGTACAACATTGTGCGGGTTGAATTCCCTGAAAACAAACCAGTGGGAATAAAGAGAGCGGGAAAGACGTTTCAGTCCTGGCGCAGGGACGGCGTCCTTATCAAAGACCGCCGGCCGTCTTTTTACGTTTACACCCAGCAGTTTGAAATTTCAGGCAGGAGCCGCACGAGGACAGGGTTTTTTTGCGCCCTTAAATTGGACCCGGAGAGGATTTACAGGCACGAACATACGTCTGCAAAGCCGGTTGACTACCGCCTTGAATTGCTGAAAGGCGTCGGCGCAAACACAAGCCCGATATTCTGCCTTTTCGGCGATACACAGGGGAGGGCTTCGGACACTTTGTCCGCCTATATGGACAAAAAGTCCACTAAACGCCTCTATCAGTTCACGGACAAGGACAATATAAAGCATTCCCTGCGCGCCGTTACGGACCCATTGGCAATATTTGAAATTCAGAAAACGTTCACAGGGGAAAAATTCGTAATCGCCGACGGGCATCACAGGTACAGAACCTCCCTGCTTTATGCTGAAATGAAAAATCGGCAGGCGGCCGGCAGGGACAGGGCGGCGAGACCCGCGCACGGCGCGGGCGCCACGGCAGGGACAATATGTCCACATAATTATATACTTGCTTTCTTATGCCCCGCGGAAAGCCCCGGGCTGGTTATTCTGCCCACGCACAGGGCGGTGAGGCCGCGGACAGACGTATCATCCAAAATAAAGAGGTATTTTGATTTGAAAGAATGGGATGGCAAAGGGAAGCCGCAGATTGTGGTTTATCACACGGGCAGTTTCAGGATAATGCACCTGAAGAAAAAATATCTGGATAAATTCAGGAGGTACCTGCAGGTGCCTGCAATAGTTCTGCACAAACTTGTTTTTGATGAAGTCCGGACAGAGGACATATACTTTACAAAGGATTATCAGGATGCAGTCAGGAAGGCGGAAGAAGTCCGGGGTTATGCTTTCCTGCTCGAGCCGGTTAAGACCGGCGACCTTTTCCTGTATTCCTTGTCCGGTATGATTATGCCGCCCAAGACAACTTACTTTTACCCGAAGGTCCCTGCGGGGCTTGTGGTTTATCAGGTTTAACAGTTGTACCGGATGTCTCCCCGAGGATTGTAGTGTAGTGCGTATAACAGATCTATATATTTTGGTTGTCATTGCGAGGAGCGTTAGCGACGAAGCAATCGCCGTCTGAACAATCGAGATTGCCACGCTTCCTTCGGTCGCTCGCAATGACACACAAAAAAAATTTCGCCAGGGCGGAGTATGACCAGTCGCTCCACTATTTTAACATGGCGCTGAGGATAGCGCCGTCCGATACCGGGCTGTTGCTGAATTTGGGCGAGACATGGGTAGCCAGGGGTGACAGGGATGCAGACAGGTCTTTTTACAAAATAGCAATGAACTACTACCGGAAAGCCGCTGAGGCAGAACCGCTGAATAAACATTCGCACGACAAACTGATATACCTTGCATCAAAACTGGACGTTCTGAACGAACTTGCAGTTGAGTACAACGAAAAGATAAAAAGTTTAAGAGCGGCTGGCGCGGCAAGGGGTTATTCTTTTTCTTTTTTACGTTGCTTACAGGGCAAGTGTTGTATTACGCAAGGAGATGAAGCGCAACGGTCCGCAACAGATTACCCCAGTTACTCCAGGGCGGATTATTCCGGGAGGCGCGCGGGCGTGACAATTCGCAGGTGTGACAAAACTCAGGTGTGACAAAACTCACACCTTTGACTTTTTCACCGACGAGAGTATATTTTAGAAATCGTTATATGAGTTGTTCCGTGTTCCGCCCCGGGAGGCAGTGTAGAAAACTTTTCAGAAAACCCTTGACAAATCCCCAGAAACTGTTATAATAATGGTGGAAAGTTACAGAGTTGTAAACGGATTCAAGGATGTTTGAATAATGTTTTTTTTGAGTTTTAAACTATTAGATAGCAACAAGCGAAACAAAAGGGCGAGGTGCGGAGATGTGTTGTAAAAAACTTTTCTTGCTTTTAATTTGCACAACCGTACTCATAACGACCGCTCACAAAGGACGCAACGGGGCGGTTTATAGTGTAAACCCTGCAATTTCCGACACCCACATGGCTTTAACGCCGCAGTTTTTAATGCCCGACTTTAAGTCCCTTTACGACGACAATTCCTATGATGAAAGAGATGAATTCAACCAGCCGATAAAAAAGCCGGTAAATCGCGCGGCGAAACGAACGGGTGCCGCAGGGATTGCTATGGCAAAACGCACCGGCGCAGGCAATGCCGGGCTGGATACTAATTCCCTCAGAGCGTTGTTTATCGCCGGACTTCATAACTTGCTGTTAAAGTCGGAAATATACAGCATGGCGAGGGCAGTAGATGTATTAAAGCAGAGGATAAACCCCTCGGAGACCTTTTTCGCCGTACCTTTTGTTCTTCTTATCCGTCATTTTATCGCAGGCGTAACGTCCGACTTGAAATGGCTGAAACGGATTTTATCGGCAGCCGCGCTTTGCCTTCTATTTTCGGTAATAATAGTCAACTCACCTCTTTTTGTTTCCTTCCTTTTCTTCACACCTAAAGCC
>JAHJSO010000098.1 GCA_018830385.1 Elusimicrobiota bacterium
CCGGCCTGCCCAGCAAAAACACGTACATATTCACCCATCCTTTTCTACCTCATCAATTATGCCTTTAAGGTATTTCTGCTCGTCCTCTATGATTTTTATTGAGTTCAACAGGTCGTTCACGTCCCTGACCGCGGTCTCAACAATCACAAGCGACACGCCTTTATCTTTGAATTTTTTCATCAGGTTAACAAGGTTTCCCCTTTTAAGCAGGCCGGATTCAAAATGTAGCGGCGGGTGGAATTTTTTAACCACCGGTATGTAATCGTTCAGATGCACCTGACCGAGAACGCCTGCGGGTATGGAGTCCATAATGCTCTCCGGCGGCTCTGGTATTTTTTTGCCCGCATCCGCCCGCGTGAACCAGTGGCCTATGTCAAAACAGAATTTCAGGTCATTGCCTTTCTTGTTGACCTCCTCTATAATCTCAAGGCACTCCTGTATTTCAAAAGCGACACAGTCAAAGGCAGTGTTGTTCTCCAGGTGCAGGACCAGTTTTTTCTCCCGCGCATACACGGCGAGTTCGCTGAACGACTTAATGACGCTCTTTATCACCATACGACCGTACTCTCCCGTCGTCTGGTAAAAAGGCACTGCCCCGGGGTGCATAACGACGTTATTGCAGTTTAACCTTTCCGCAACGTCAACGTATCTTTTTATCAGGCCGACCGCAATTTCCCTGTCCGCATCCTGGAAAGCAGCGGTGGCCGTGGCAACAAAGGTGTAAGGGATATGGAAAGAAAGCGTTACGTCATTTTTCCCTGCAAATCCCCCGACCTCTTCACAGTACTCCGGGGTGATGTCAAGGAACGGGTTCGGCACTCCACCGTCAAGTTCAACGTGCGATATCCCCGTCTCCTTAGCCACCCTTATCTGGTTTACAACGTCCGTTTTTGTTTTTAACTGGACCTTTGCATCCATGTCGGAAACAAGTAATTTCCCCTCTTTGAGATGTTGTCTTTCCTGTTCGGTCAGGAAGTGGGTGTTCAGGAGGTTCGTAAAGTCCCTCCCGATTCTGATTGATTTGTTTTGTTTCATTTTTTACCCTTGATCCTTTCAGTATCAGAATTTCATAACTGACGTATGTTTCCAAAATGCGTAAGGTTCTTTATCTCGCAGTATCTCTTCACGATTTCATCCGTCGTGATATTCATTAACTGGTTCAAACTGAAACGTTCAACGCAGAAAGAACCCATTACGCTTCCGAATATAATCGCCTGCCTTATGTTGTTATCGTTTAATTTCCCCTTCATTGCAAGGTACCCGGCGAATCCTCCTGCAAAACTGTCCCCTGCGCCCGTCGGGTCAAACACCTTTTCCAGCGGATAGGAAGGCGCAGCGAACATTGAGTCCCTGCCGAAATAAATACACCCGTGTTCCCCGCGTTTTATAATTATCGCTTTCGGTCCCCATGATATTATCCTCCTTGCCGCCTTTACCAGGTTAAACTCTTCAGCCAACTGCCGCGTCTCTGCTTCGTTTATAAGGAGTATGTCAACCTTTTTGAGTACGTTTTTAATTTGCTGTTTCTTACTGTCAATCCAATAGTTCATTGTATCGCATGCTACCAGCCGGGGCGATTTTAATTTCCCTAAAACATCCAGCTGCAAATCAGGGTCTATGTTCGCAAGGAACACGTATGGGGTGTCTATATAGTCCATGGGAATTTCAGGCACAAAACTTTCAAAAACATTTAGTTGCGTAAAGACCGTATGGGCTTCATTCAGGTTGTAATCGTACCTGCCCCCCCACCTGAAGGTTTTTCCCTTTTGCCTCATTAAGCCGCGTAAATCAATGTTACGTTTCCCGATCTGATTTATGTATTTCTGCGGGAAATCGTTGCCGACGACAGCCACCACCCTTACGGGGACAAAAAAACTTGCAGAAACCGAGAAATACGTGGCTGAACCCCCGAGAACGTTCTTTACCCTGCCGAACGGCGTCTCAACCGTATCCAGCGCAACCGAACCGACAACCAGAATAGGCTCCATTTAATTTTCCTTTCTACATCCTGCTCTTCTTTAATAGCGGAAATTAACCTCACCCA
>JAHJSO010000099.1 GCA_018830385.1 Elusimicrobiota bacterium
TATACCTCCTGCCATTTAAGTACCTGTGCAATATTTAACATATGGCTGTGCGAATATATGCATGTTTGTTGCACCCCTGCGACTCTTGCCATAATTAATTATACCTCCTGCCATTTAAGTACCTGTGCAATATTTAACATAGTGGTTTTGCCAATCCATGTATGATGTTTCACCCCTGCCGTTGTTTATGTCTCGGGTTGGAACATATTACCCACACTATGTTCCTGCGTTTAATTATTTTACACTTCTGACATATTTTCTTTACAGACGCCTTTACTTTCATTGTCTTTATTCTCCCGGTTTTTATTTTTAGGATGATTATTTTTCCCGGTAAACGATCCTCCCTCTGGTAAGGTCATAGGGAGACAGTTCCACCTTAACTCTATCGCCCTGCAATATTTTTATGTAGTTCATTCTCATCTTTCCTGAAAGGTGCGCCAGTATCTTATGCCCCGCCGCCGTCTCCACCCTGAACATTGCGTTCGGCAGGGACTCCATTACTCTCCCTTCAACAAAAATTTTTTCTTCTTTATTCATAAGGTTCGGGCGGGTCCATTTCCGTCATAAACCTGGGGCCGTTTTCCGTTATTGCAACCATGTGTTCAAAGTGGGCGCACAGCCCGCCGTCTGCGGTAACAACCGTCCAGTTATCCTTTAATGTTTTCGTTTTCCATCCGCCCGCTGCGACCATCGGCTCTACCGCAAGCACCATCCCTGCTGCAAGTTTGGGCCCGATGCCCGGTAAACCAAAATTCGGGACCTCGGGTTTTTCGTGAAGGTTTCTGCCTATGCCGTGCCCTACGTATTCTCTTATTACGGAATAACCGTTGCCTTCAACGTACTTCTGGATATTGCCGGAAACATCTCCCAGTCGGTTGCCCTGCTTTGCATGTTTCATCACTTCGTTAAAACACCCGTAAGTAACTGCCAGCAATTTCCGGATTTCCGGCGAGACCTTGCCGACGGGAATAGTTTCCGCTATATCGCCACAAAAACCCTTGTGCTTTATGCCTATGTCCGCCTTGACTATATCCCCGTCTTTTATTCTCCTCGTCCTGTCCGGTATCCCGTGGACAAGTTCCTCGTTTAATGAAACGCAAATGTTTGCCGGGAAACCCCTGAACCCGAGGAAAGCCGGCTCTACGCCGTATTTCTGCATCTCTTCAACCGCTATGTCTTCAAGTTCCTTTGTGGACATGCCGTCCCGGACGCCTCGTCGGACGCTCCTGAGTATCTGGGTTATTATTCTGCCAGCATCGTCCATAACGGCCATCTCTTGAGGCGTTTTAAGTTCTATGAACATCGCACTTTAAATCTATAAATTCCTTGACAGAAACGGATACCTCTTCAATCGTTTTTGAGGCATCTATTTCCGACAGTACTTTTTTTTTGATGTAATAATCAACGAGCGGCTGTGTTTCTTTCCTGTAAACGTCCAATCTTTCCCGGATGATTTTTATATTATCGTCAACCCGTCTTGCAACCTGCGTCCCGCAGGCATCGCACTTCCCGTTTTCTTTCGGCGGCTGGGTTACCAGGTTGTAGTCCCTGCCACATCCGGGGCACACCCGCCTTGCCTCCAATCGCCGTATTATCGCTTCGTCCGACAAGGCCAGATACAAAACGCAGTCAATACCCATGCCCCTGCGTCCTAACGAAACGCCCAGTATTTCCGCCTGGTAGATGCTCCTCGGAAAACCGTCAAGCAAAAACCCTCTTTCACAGTCGCTTTCGGAAATCCGCTGTTCAACTATATCAACCGTTATACTATCGGGGACAAGTTGACCGCGGTCTATGTAACCCTTAACTGCTTCTGCCAAAGAACTTTTGCCTGCCTTTATATTTCTGAATATTTCTCCGGTTGATATGTGCGGCCAACCGTATTTCTTTGATATTAACTCCGCCTGCGTCCCTTTACCGGAACCGGGCGCTCCGAGGAGGACAAGGTTCATTATTTTATATTAAACCATCTACCCTTTATTCTGCCCTGCTTCAGGAAACCGTCGTAGTGCCGCATTATCATCTGCGATTCCAACTGCCCGATCGTGTCAAGTGAAACGCCTACCACAATGAGCAAAGCGGTCCCACCGAAGAAAAACGGCACGTTGAACCACGCCTGTAAAAAGTCCGGGAGCACAGCCACCGCAACGATGAA
>JAHJSO010000014.1 GCA_018830385.1 Elusimicrobiota bacterium
GAAAATCTTTCAAGTTTGAGTGTGGCGGAGATATTTGAATTGCCTGCTTGCCCGTCTAACTTAAAATTGTTGGGCCCCGACATTTCTATCCCCGCATTGCCCATACCGACGCCGGCTGAAAATATTTTTGAAAGACGCCAGGAGAAAAGAAGGTTGAAAGCCCTGTTCCCGACGGTATAGCCGCTCGCACCCTTAACGCCTGCCTTGTCGTATGCGTCAACCTCGGTATCAAAACTGAACGTTTGCACGCCGAAAGATACGTCCCTGTACGGGTATATAAATCCCAAATACGTGCTGCGGATGTCAGCATAATGGGAGCCGGTGGTAAAGCCCAATTGCGGGTTTTTTGTGAAGGCCGCGGCGCTCGGGTTCCAGTACAGTGCTGAATAATCCAAGCAGTTAGAAACCACTGCCCCGGACAATGCAGTGGCTCTTGCCCCCTGATGGACGAGTAAAAATTCCCCTGAGAAGTCCCTGCGTGAAACTTCTGCGGACAACCCGGACGCCACAATCGGCAAGATACCGCAAAACAGAACCGGAACACTGAAAAATACAAAACAAAAGAATTTGCGTTTCGCGACCATCATTTTAATACGGTATTATACATATTAAAGAGACGAAAGTCAAGAAAGTGTGATAAAAATCACAAGAACCGATAAAATTAAAAAAATCAGACCCGTTGCGAACTTTACTGCCGCTATGTGCCTCCTGCCAAACATCTCTATTTTCTCGGATTTAAGGCCGAACAACATTGACATAAAGATAAACATAAGCGGGAGGACGAACATTAAGCAATATAGCCCTAAGTAAAACACCGCCTTCGTCCTGAAATGGCCCACGGAAACCATGTACATTATCGTCGGGAGATAAATCTGCCCCGTGCAGAAAAATTCAAGTAATGAAATTGCCGCCCCTAATATAAATCCAAAAGGCATGATGTATTTAAGTTTACCGTATTTCTCAACAAGGGCGTATATCTTCCACCTGAAATAATTCGGCAGTTGAAGAACAACCTTCGCCTGTTTTCCCTGTTCAATCGCCCTGACGGCAAAATAGTCGGAGAAACTGTAATATGACAAAACCAGTGTTATAACCCCGACAACCCCGTATATTATTTTTGACACGGCGGATGCCTGCCCTATCGTTGCAAGGACTTTTGATAGCCCCAGTCCGATTAAAAAATAAACAACAAAAGTTCCGATAATAAACATTATCCCCGTCCAGAATACCTCAACCGTGCGTCTCTTCTGAATCATTGACAGGTATGCAATCAAAAATACAATCCCCGCGAAGGCGCAGGGGTTTAAACCGTCAACGAGCCCGGCTACCATCACGGGTAAAATGCCGAGGGAATCAACCCTTTTCTTTATGTCAGCCATCGTAAGACGCTCACCGGTCTCCGGAGAGCGGCGCTCGTCCTGCATCATCCCAACGGCGCGGATAATTTCTTCTTCAAGTTGCCTGCGGATTTCCGAACTCCCCCCAAGTATTTTCCCGCCTATAACAACCGCCGGGAGTTTGTTGTTTTCGTCCCGCAGTTCCTTTTCAACCAGCAGGAACTTTTCGTAATTCTCCGGGTCATTAAGCAAATAACTTTTAATGATTATGGCTTTATTATATTTCCTGCTTAAACGTGGGACAGTCGTTTCCTTTAACTCTATACAATACCTGCAGTTCGGGGTGTGGAACATTTCAATTATCAATCCGCGTGGGGCTTTCTGGCCGGCATCCTGGACTTCCCCTGCCCGGACCGGCGGGTGCGTTCGGATTTCCGCTGGCTGCGCAATCCCCTCGCCCGACTTCCTGCCGGCAATTTCTCCCTCTATCAACCAGGTAACCTGTCCGTTCCGGGGGTCGTTCGTGTCCATAAAAATGTAATATCTTTTCTTTCCCGAATATCCCGCAGTGTCAAAATTTATTCTGACATTCTTTTTTCCGCCCGGATGGACAGCCAGTCCTGAAACGTCGGTCGTTACGCACTCGCAGGAGGACCTTATTTTTAATTTGAGGGTTTCGGTGCCTGTATTTGTTATGGTGAGAATTTTTTTTAGGAGTGTTCCTTCTTTTACCCGCTGGAACTCCCAGTAGGCATCAGAAAGCCCGATGGAGGGGGATGAGATTGCCGCGGTCGCCTCTGGCGACCTCGCAATGACGCATAGAATGGATATAAAAATAATGGTGGGGAGCGTGGTGACGTGTTTCACTTAATTATTATTTTTCGCAACGATTTTTTTAGTTCGTCATTATACCGGGTAACCAGTTCTCTCGTCGGCGGGTCGTCTTGGACGTCCTTATTCAGGATAACGAACTCGTTTGAGTAAGAAATAATCTTTTTGCCCGGAGGGGGGCCTAACGTAAGTTCCAGCCGTCCGACCCTGTGGCCGTTTTCTCCACTCTGGACAATAATTGTATTGCCGACTTTAAGCGGGTCCTTGTGAAATGTCTGTGAATGCCCGCCGATTATTACATCAATACCGGGAATCTCTTCTGCTATTTTGCGGTCAGTGTCGTCCCCGCAGTGCGAGAGTAAAACGACCATGTCCGCCTCTTTACGGATTTCGGGGATCGTTTGTTTTAGGTACTCAATGTAATCAGATGTCTTGATTTGTTTGGTTTTATCGTCCGGGAATAAATCAAATACAGATGAATCAATCACCGAAATAAAAACAATACTTACCGGGCCGATTTGCTTCAGGAGATACGGTTCCGCTAATGGATAACACAATTTGTCGTCGCAGGTCTGAATATTTGAGGCGATAAACGGCAGCCTTTTTATATTCTTCATTAAAAAGTCGGCGCCACAGATGAATTCCTGGTCACCGACGCCCACGGCATCGTAACCGATTGATTCCATGATTTTCAGGCAGTACTCTGCAAGTATTTTGTTTTCTCTCGGCGGGAAGGTATCGCCTGTATCAACCGTCACAGCATCGGGATATCGGGCTTTCAATTTCTTTATCGCAGTTACTCTCCTCACGAGACCCCCGAACGGGTTTTCGGGGCAATCGCATGACTCCAGGTATCCGTTTGCACTATGGGTGTATATAATATTTATTGTGGTTTTCTTCGTAGAAGCAGAAGGCGAGACGACCGTTTCTTTCTGCAGCGCCTGTATCGTTTCTTCAAGTATTTTTTCAATATCAGGGTGATACCCCTTTAGGTGTTTTTTTATTATTCCGTCTTTCCCGATGACAAAGGTTTGTGGGATTTCCGCTTGCCCGTACTTTGTAACTCCGTATTTTCCCCCCGCCCTGTGGCCCAGCGGGTCAATCAACACGGGGATTGTAACCCTGTTTTTTTTAATCCAGCCTGGGAGTTTGTTTTTGTAATTTTCATCCAATGATATTAAAAATATTTTTACCCCGGACGTGAATTTTTTGTGAATTTTTTCAAGCGCGGGTAATTCCTTTTCGCATGGCTCGCAGGTGGTATCAAAAAAACTCAGGACTACGACATTATTACCGTCCAGCACGGAGGAAAGGGATACAGGTGCCTCCTGCCTATCCGGACTGAACACTTCAAGACGGATTGCCGGCGCTTCCTTACCTGCCAGTGTTTTTTTCATGGCAGTCGCCACCGCTACGGATGAAACGGACAAACATAAAACCGCAGACACCGCAATTAAATTAATGGCTTTCATTTAG
Organism: Elusimicrobiota bacterium; assembly: GCA_018830385.1. GTDB lineage: Bacteria > Elusimicrobiota > Endomicrobiia > CG1-02-37-114 > JAHJSO01 > JAHJSO01. The sequence goes on from JAHJSO010000014.1 coordinate 3,645, forward strand.
AAGTCCTCCTGGTGTCCCTTAAATCTCTTGACATTTGAATACCCATTGGATTGTCATTGCGAGCGACCGAAGGGAGCGTGGCAATCCCCTTGTCTTATGGGTTTGCTTCGGCTTCGCCTCGCAACCGCTAACGCTCCTCGCAATGACAACCAAATGTAAAGATCTGTCAGGAACACCGCACTAGTTTTTTGTAGTCCTCCGCGGGCTTCCCGCGGCCGAATATTGAATTCCCGCACACAAGGACGTCGGCGCCTGCCGAAACCGCAGGGCCGATTGTCTTTTCGTTTATACCGCCGTCCACCTCTATCAAACATTTACAGTTGTTTTTATCAATATATTCCCTTAAACTCTTTATTTTCTTTAATGCCCCTGGCATAAACTCCTGTCCGCCAAACCCCGGCTCAACCGACATCACCAGTACCAGATCCAACTCACGGATAAACGGATAAATAGCCGAAACAGGCGTAGATGGCTTTATTGACATGCCAGCCTTTTTATTGAGCCGTTTGATTTTGCGGACAAGCCCGGCTGGGCCACCATGTCCACTTTGCCCGCCCGGCAAACCCGCCTCAAGATGGAACGTAATGTAATCCGCCCCGCTGTCCGAAAAGTCGTTTATATATCTGTGCGGCTCCTTTATCATCAGGTGGACGTCAAATACGGACGAGCTCTCCCGCCTCAAAGACCTTATAACACAACTGCCGAAGGTTATGTTCGGGACAAAATGCCCGTCCATAACGTCCATATGAAAAATACGGGCGCCTTCTGCTTCCAACTGCCTTATCTGTCTGCCGAGGGCTGAAAAATCAGCGCTGAGTATGGATGGCGCTATTTGTACACTCACAGGTCTCTTTCCTCTATCAGAACGTTGTTGAGGAATATCCTTATTTTCGCTTTGCCTTTTCTCTGGACCGGCAAATCAATCTTACTGCCGGGCTGCTGTAGTCCCTCAAATATTTTTCTTTCGCCGTCGCCGTCAATCAGGACGACCCTGACCCTCTGCTCCTTTGACCCCTGCGGCACCTCATAATGAATCCCGGGCGGCAATTTTTGAAATACCTTTCCCTCTCCCGGAATGCCGGCGGACCCGGCAATGGACCCGGTGGCGGACCCGGCGACGGTAATAATAACGGGTATGTCCTGAGTAAGCATGGTGTCGGGCTGGGGTTCCTGTCCGATTACGCTGCCCTGCACTGTGTCCCCCGGGAAATCGTTCTTCTCAACAATCTCCGGATTTATGCCCTTTCCCCCGGCCCAGACCCTAACCTCTGCGACGTCCATCCCGGTGAAGTTGGGCATAAGTATTATGCCTTCGGGCGGCGGGCCTAGTGAGACGGTAATGTCCACCGGGGTATTTTTTGCCACTATCGTATCCGGTTCGGGGGACATTGAAATTACAATGTTTTTGTCGTACCTGATTGAATATACAGTGTTTTTTGAGCCGACGCCCAGATGTCTCTGCCTTAACACCATCGCTGCCGACTTGTCCCTCTGGCCGACGATATCGGGCACAAACACCACATCGCCTCCCATACTGAGCGTAACCTTTATCATTTTCCCGGACCTCACCGTCATCCCGGCAGAAGGGTCCTGCTTCATCACGGCGCCCGTTGGTACCGACGGGTTGAACTCGTCGCCTGTTTTTATCATGCCGAGACCGGCCGCAGACAGGATATTAATGGCCTGTTCCAGCGGTCTATCCTGAATCTTCGGAACAATCACCTCGTCCCTGCTGTGGACAAGCGCCTCTATCGTCCAGTTTAACAGAAAATACATCGCCACCAGCGAGACAATTGATATAACGGAGTACTCAATGTATTTTTTCATAGTAACATTTTATTTTCGCTGAAAACACTTTTTCAACACTCTCATATTACCAAAAAAAACCCGGTTTGTCAAAACGCCATGCCCAGTGTGAAAAGGAATTCATACCTGTCGGTTAAGGGTGAATAAGTCAGGTAAAAATTCAACGGCAGGTAAAATGCCTGTAAAATGAACGTATCAAACTTCAGTCCCACCCCGTAACAATACCTGATGTCCGACGAAAGCGGGTCCCTGTCCGTCCATACGACCCCCGTATCCGCCAGGATAGAACCGTAGAACGACTTAAAAAAGAAATCCGGGAAAATATACCACATGTAGTAATTTATGTCATAAACAATCGGGAACCTCCATTCCAGGGAATGCAGGAACAGGTTTGAGCCGTACCATGGTTCTATATATCTATTGTTTTTGTCAAGGGGGGTGTGTCTCAGACGGTTGTAGCCGTAAAGCCCGAAATTATACCTGTCCCTTCCGGCGCTGGTCATTCCCAGTACGCGCGTTGCAAGGACATGCTCCCTGCCTAACGGGAAGAACCTGTGGGCTTCCACCGATGTGTTCTGGTATTCAAAATCGGCGCCGAAAGAACGGGTCCCGGCCGTCTGCGTAATTTTCAGTCGGTATCCCCTTGTCACCTCAATGTATTTCCCGGCTGAAGTGTCTCTGACAATTGACATCTGCGCGGCATGGTCCTTCGCAACCGCTCTTATATCCGGCGCCAGCCTGTCCCTCATGCTTATCATTGAGTGCTTCAGGATAAAATCAACCCTGTTAAACCTGCTGAAAGGATAACTCACCCCTGCATACTGGGAATGGCTCTGGCTGTGGTATCTCGCGTACCAGTCAATATATCCCCCGTCACCCTGCAGGGCCAGAAATACCTGCGGCCTGAACCGTGAATACCTGTAAACGAACTGGTAGTTCATGAACTCCGCGGCGCTTACGTACTGCGTGTAAAATGTAGCGGAGTGGTTGCCCGTCATCTCGGACAACTGCCAGTATAAAGCAAGGTAGAGCCCGTCAAGGGTGGAATAATACAACACCGGAAAGAACAAATCGGTTGACGGGTGAAACCTGTACGGGCTGTACGACAATCCCCTGCCCGTTATTCCGTCAGCGGGCATCTCCGACTGTCCCGCCCGGCTATGCTTTGAATAAAATATCGCCCTGTTTTCCAGTTTGTCTATGTCCGCCATGAAAACGTGTTTTTCGCCTTTGCGGTATGAACTGAAAACAATTGATCGTCCGTCGGTTGAAAAGGAGGGCGTAAAATTCCCCCCTATCACGTTCGTAAGTTTCCTTGTTTCCATCGTGGCGAGGTCAAGGGCGTAGAGGTCATATACGCCATCTTTATCGGATACGAATATAACGGTGGCGTCGTCGGGTGAAATTGCGGGAGAAAACTCGTCTTTTGAAAAATCAGTCAGACGGGTAGTACTGCCCGTCTCA
>JAHJSO010000100.1 GCA_018830385.1 Elusimicrobiota bacterium
CCACCTGGACTTCAGCCAAATCCGCGGGAAAACGCTCCTGAATGACCTCAGCCGCAGGGACTTTACAATAAACTCCATGGCGATTGAAATAAACCCTCTTACATCAAAGGCGATTGCGACCGGGGCGAAAACACTGATAATTGACCCGTTCGGCGGCAGGTCGGCTTTAAGGAACAAACGGATAGACGTAATATCTGAAAAAAACCTTATTGACGACCCTTTAAGAATTCTGAGGGCTTACCGTCTCGCATCCACACTGGTGTTCGGCATCACAAAAAAAACAAGGAGGGGAATCAGAAAATATTCATCCCTTGTCCTGCACCCGGCAAAGGAAAGAATAAGAGACGAAATATCAAAGATTTTATCCGTGAACAATTCATACGGGACGCTGGACGAACTTTACGGGGACGGCGTCCTTGAAAAAATATTCCCTGAAATACGGATAATGAAAAACAGCCCCGGCAGGTTTTACTTCCACCCGGGCGGCCTGTGGGAACACTCACTTAAAGCCCTTAGAGGCATTGAAAAAATCCTCAGTGACGCAAAAAAACACTTCCCCGGTCTCTCCGGCGAAATAACCGCCCATATCTCCACGCGGCTCGTCCTGATTAAGATTGTTACGCTGTTTCACGACATAGCAAAACCTGCAACGGTAAGAAAGATAGACGGTAGGGTGAGGTTTTTCGGGCATGAGTCCGTCGGGGCGAAAATGGTAAAACGGATTCTTACCCGTTTGAGGTTTTCCGGGAAAGACGTCTCTTCCGCCGTTAAAATGGTCCAACACCACATGAGGGCGGGCAACCTTTTCCAGGCAAAATTTCTTACGCACAAGGCGGTTTACAGGTTTTTCAGGGATACGGGCGATGAAGCCGTTGACATATTTCTGCTGTCGTGCGCGGACAGGCTGTCATACGTCGGGGTTACGTCGGGGATTAAGGATGTTGAAAAATTCATCGCCTTCGCCGGTAAAATGATTGAAAGGTATTTTGAATTCAGGCGCAAGGCGGAACAGCCGAAACTTTTAAACGGCCATGTCCTGATGAAAAAATTTAACCTTGCGCCGGGGCCCGTTATCGGGGAACTTTTAAGGATTGTTGACGAATACCGCTCTGCAGGCAAAATAGAAACTGCCGGCCAGGCGTTGCATCTCCTCCGAAAAAAACTACCTAAAATTCTTAAGAAATTTAAGCGTAAGAAGACAACTCTGAAGAAAACCGATAAAGTTAAGTGACCTCAACTGTTCGCTGAACAGCAGGGGGGTATGCACTCCTTCGCCCGGGACAAGTCGCAGTTTAACGTCCTTCCCAAGGTAGAGCATCTTGTAATACAGTTCAAGCGAATGGTCAACGGGAACAATTTTATCGTTTTTACCGTGCACAAGCATAACCGGGCAGTCAATATATGGCACAAAGTTGGTCGGTGACCTTGATATATATTCCTGGGGTTTTATGTGAGGCATAGCGTAGATATGTTTCAGGTAGAGTTTAAGCAGCCCGACCCTCGGGTCGTCTTTGGGGCGCGTCATCGTGTAGGCGGTTGCATAATAATACGCCCGGGCAAGGTCCGCGAAAGGCGCCAGGGCAGCGATACCGGCAATGCCCAATTCTTTCTGGTATTTTGCCGCTATGTTTAACATTGAGGCGGCGCCCATGCTCACACCCACAAGGAGTGTCTTACTGTCAACAAATTCAAAACTGTTGCGGGCATACCTTATTGCGCTTACTATGTCTTCTATCTCTCCGCGCGCAATCTCTATCCTGTTATACTCGGTGGCAACCACTGCAAAACCATAAAGCGAAATAATCTGCGCAAAAAGTGGTATCTCCCATACCCTGAACTGCAACCCCACGTCAAAAGCCACGAGCGGTATCTTCCTGCCCGGGACGAGACGGCTCGGCTTGCACAATTGAGCCCTCAGTTGCCTTTTGTCCGACTTATGCCAGAAATCAATCTTTTCAACGCCTAACATATTGTTTTACCTGTCGCTCTAACGTTCTAAAAAACCAGTTTTTGAACGCCCATCAAATTCTATCAAAATAAAAAAAAATTATCAAAGCAGGCCTCAGAAGTTATACGATATGCTAAACTCCGTCCACCTGCCCGGCTGGACAACGCCCGGGATTTCCTCATACCTTTCATCCAGCAGGTTTTCAACCTTCGCCCCGATTTCAAACCCGTGAACTTTTCTTGAAAGTTTGAGAGAATAAACGGCATAACCCTTCTCCTGTTGCCTTTCTTTATACACGCCCGTCAGCCCGTACCTAAATCCAAACGGCAGGTCATAGAGCATCGTCGCCGAAACATAATTTACCGGGTTGCGCAAGGCATACTTTGAATTCTTTGCACTCAATTCGTAGTTATCGCCCAGCAGGTTGTCGGTCCGGCAATATTCAAACCTGAAAAAGTGAAAATCAACAAAGACCTCAAAACCCTGCCTCCTGAGACCGCCTATATTCATCGCCACATATTTCCTGCTGCCTGCCGGGGATTCAACCCAATCAAGCACGTCCACCTCATCCCTTACAAAAAGATTAACGCCAACCCCGGGCAGTTTCCCTGCCCCGTGACTTATCGTCCGGGTTTCCGCCGGACTTTTCAAACCGCCGGACTGTCTGAAATTATACTCCCATCCGGCGCCATGGTTCCACAATACTTCAGGCCTCAGGTTTGTGTCTCCCTTATTAACGAGGTCCTCGTAATACAGTTCGGTAAAGGAAGGCAGACGGTAAGACCTTGCAGAATAAAAATGCATCCTTGACGAACCCGCCAGTTTGAAATCAGCATATAACTCGGGAAGGAATATCGTGTTTGTGTTAAAGTTGAAATTATTGTAGCCGCCCCTGAATACAACTTTAAATGAGTTGAATACTACGGGGTAAACACCGGCATCGGGTGAAACACCCCCGGTTGAATTGTCTGCATCCGAATATTTAATCTCCCACGCCGCCCACACATTACATCTGAATACGTTGTGCCGTCCCAGTCCTCCCTTTGTCCCGGTACTCTCTATGTCGTCATAAAACGGCTCAATTCCGAAATCCGTCCCGGGAAGGTTGCGGGGGCTGAAAACCACATTGCCCCCTGATGAATTATTCGTGTGGACGTTCGTATAAACGGACGGTTTGTTTTCAATCAATACAAATGTATCATGGTGTCTCCTGAAAGACATGTCCGCCCTGAAGGGACTTGTGCGACCGGATGCATCAAGTTTTGCAAAGTATGTCTTCGTGGACTCTCTTGAAGGAAAATTCCTGCCCGGCGTGTAAAAATCATAGGCACCGAAAACCTTGTCCGTATAGCCGAGCGACAGGTTCACGTTATTATTGCGCGTGATTTTTGAGAAAAGGTTTATTATGTCAAAATCATAACGGTAACCCCTCGGTGTGCCTACCGGACTTTCAACGGGATAGCCGTCTGATTTATCCCTTGAAACGGTAAGATACCCGGTTAGCGGATTGCTTTCGTCACGGATTGCGGTTTGATTTCTATTGTCCCCGGCAGCGTGCAACCTTTGGGCGGACGTTTGTACATCCCTACGGTTAAATATTGCACCTGTGTTTCCGACTCCTCCCGCCGATAAATTAATCGCCGTCCTGTATGTCCCATAGTCGCCTGCTGACAGACCTACAGACATGCCCCTTCCGGCAGGCGTTCGCGTGACAATATTAACTGTGCCGCCTGAAAGTCCGCGGTATATTTCTATCCTCTCTATATCAACGACGGATACGGGAAAATCGCTCTTGTGATGTCCTGTCTGGGGGTCTCTTATTTCCGTCCCGTCAATCAGGACACGGGTCTGTTCAAATGTTGACCCTCTTCCTGAAATGTCCGACTGGACGCCCCCGTCACCCCTGGACTGCACGTCAAAACCCATAACAGACAGCAGGTCAGCGATAGAATCAACGGGTAACCTTTCAATCTCTGCTTTCGTGATAACAACGGTCGGCATGAGGGCGGTGCCCCGGGGCCCGTTTATATCCTCCCGCTGCGGCAGTATCCTCTTTTCCACGGACACATAAACTTCCGGCACATCCGACGACAAAACCTCTTTGAACCCTGAGGTTAAAAAAAGCAAAACATACAAACAACAAATCGTCTTCATTCCTTTTCTTTTCATAAATTTTTCCTTTCCGGCGTCATTACCATGCGCTATTGCTATACGTCATTGCTATGCCCGCACCTCCGGCGCTGATTCTTTGCTGCATTGTTTTTTGTCAACCACTTGTATTTTATAGGTTGACATTTAATTTAAAAAAATATATGCCTACCTAATATGGATGCAGTCGCCTGCGCTGACCTCAACCCTCCCGTCGCCGGTTCTGACGACCAGCGCCCCGGAACCCGTCAGCCCTTCCGCCTTCCCCGTAATACTGCTGCCGGCCATCATTATCCGGACATTCCTGCCGAGCGTGTCCGAAAACGATTCCCACTCTTTGAATATATTCCGTACGGCCGTTCTGTTAATCCGGCGGGACGTTCCCTTCCCGGCAACTGCATCCTTACCGTCCCCTGCCCCGCAGACCCTGCCATACAAACCGGCAAACTCTACCAGGACATGTCTTACAATTTCAACTCTCGGTATGTACTTTAAAAAATCCGCGCCCTTGCTTAAACCGGCCGCGGTAAGTTCTTTCTCAAGCGAGGTAAACCTGAAATTGCCGCCTTCCGCCTTTTTGACTTTTTCATAATTAACTACGTTCATCCCGATACCGAGGACAACCCATTTGACACTGTCAATCTCTGCATCCATTTCAATGAGCGCCCCGCAAATCTTCTTACCCGACAACAGGACGTCGTTCGGCCATTTTACCCTTGCGGGCAACCCGAACAATTTTTTTAATGTGCGGGCCACCGATAGTGAGGCGACGACGTTCAGCACCGGGACGTCGGAAGGTGCCATTGCAGGCCGGAGTATTACTGAAAAATAAATCCCGCCGGACGGGGAAACCCATCTCCTGTTCAACCTGCCCCTGCCCTGCGTCTGGTGTTCTGCGATAACAAGACAACCCTCCGGTTTACCCTCCATAGCCAGAGCCCTGGCTATGTCCATAGTTGAACCTATACCATCAAAATAGTACACCCGCTTTATGAATTTTTGGATTGCCGGGACCGACAAAATCTCGGCAGGCAGTACCTTGTCGGGAGTAGAAACAAACATGTAGCCCTTTTTCCGCCTGCCCCGGACGACATAGCCATACTTCTTCAGTTTTTTTATGAATTTCCATACGGCGTTCCTGGAAATGCCTAATTCGTCCGCTATGCTTTTCCCCGAAACCCACCCGTCGGATTTTTTCAGCCGCTGAAGAATTTCAGAGCGCCCCGTATTTTCTTTCATACCGGAATAAGTATATCATATATTTAATTTTCATGTCAAATATCAGTCAATGAAATTTCTATTGTATGGTTTTTCATTGACCGGGACTTGACAAATTTTTTGGAAATTGGTATCATAACAAAGATAAATTCGGGGGGAGTGGCTATGCGATACATAATAATGTTTGTAATGGTAGCGATGTTGTTCCCGGCAATGGCTGCGGTGGACGGGCTGGAGATTAAAAGTATCCACTCCCGCACATTCTCGCCCAATAACGACGGCTACAACGACAGATTGATAATCGTGTATGACAACCCGCTTGAAGAG
>JAHJSO010000101.1 GCA_018830385.1 Elusimicrobiota bacterium
CAAAAATTAATACACTGAACAACGCCATTATGGAACTCGTCCATAAAAAATCAGACAGGAATAACGAGACATCAAGGCATAATTCAGCCATGACATACCTCTCGCAAAATATAAACAGGCAGGCGAAGGAACTGCAGAAAGCCAGGGAAGAGAGGACTGTCCTGGAAAACGACCTGCGCACACTGGAGTCGGCGATTGACTCTGTTAAGGCAGGGATACGCGAGACCGACGAGCGGCTGGAAAACATAATAAATGCATCCAACGAACTGAAGAAGAAGCATCAGGAACAGACCGAAAAATACCTCACCTTAAAATCAAAGACCGATGTATTAAAGGATATACGGCAGAAAGACCCGAAACTCCGGGCGATTTACTCCATCCTGACAAAAAACATGCCGGGGATACACGGGACAGTAAGCGGCATATTGAAAATTTCCCCGTACCACACGGACGTTGTCCAAAACATACTGGGTGAAAAATTAAATTACCTGGTATGCTCAACAATGAACGATGCCCTGGCAGCCATTGAATACCTGGAGAAGAACAACCTCGGGTGGGCTACGCTCATCATTCTGGAAAACCTGCCCGATATTGAGGACAAAACCCCCGTGGCACATCTCAGGGGCGAAAAACCGGCGCTCTCCGTCGTGTCCTATGATAAGAAATGGGAGAAGTTGCTGAAATTTTTATTGAGCAACACATACTTTACGGGTAACCTGTCTTTTTCGGAAGGAATGGTGCGCGGCGGCAGTGCAGGCGGTACTCAGCCGGCTGAAATCAGCTTAAAAGAAATACAACAGGTTGAAAATGAATTAAAGAACAGTGAAGATGAACTCAAAATACTTGAGGGGGAAATCGCAGCATCTGAAAACACCCGGGAAGAACTGAACCGTCAATCGCAGGAACTAAAATTAGAACTGAACGCAAAAATTTCAGAAGTTAAAAACAAAACGGAGAAATTCTACATCACAAACGTTGAAATTGAAACCATCAATTCCGAGATTGAAAACTTTAAGAAGGACGAACTTGAAAACACTCGCGGCCTTGAACTGCTGCAATCGGAAGTCCTGGCGGTTGACAATTCAATAAACTCCGTCCAGTCAGAATTGGCGCAACTGAAAAATTCCCTGGACGTTCTCACAAAAGAAGAGTCCGTCGTCCACCAGAGGTTTATTGAGTCCACAAAAGAATTCTCGGGGTTTGAGTCCCTGATGAATTCCTACCGGAGAGAACTTGAAAACGTACTCTTAAACCTGAAGAATTACGAGGGGCAGGCGCACTCTTCGTCTGGAGAAATTGAAACGCTTGACAAAAAAACACTTGAACAGCAGCAGATACACGAGGAAGAAACAAAAAAGATAAACGCCTGTTACGAAAATAAGTCGGAAATAGAAAAGAAACTGCAGGAGTACCAGTCGGAAAATACGCGGCTCTCCAGCAGGATTGAGGCGAAGCAGGGCAACCTTACCTGTCTCCGCACCGAGATGGACGACCTCAAAGAGAATATACACGTCCTTGAGATACAGCAGAAAACGAAAGAACTGGAAATGAAGTCGGTTACTGGTTCGCTGCAGGAACTCGGAATATCTTTTGATGAGGCAAAAGACACATACCTTAACATTGAGGTTGACGACGAGCAGGTAAAACGGTTAAGGCAGAGAATTTTAAACATGGGTAACGTAAACCTTGCGGCGCAGGAAGAGTATTCAAACCTTGACGAAAGGTATAACTTCCTCCTTAACCAGCAACAGGACCTCCTGAAAGCGGAGGAGGATCTCAGGAATGCCATAAATAAAATAAATGTATCCATACGGGACGATTTTAAAAATACATTTGAGAAGGTCCGGGAAAATTTCAAAACCGTATTTTCCATGCTCTTTGAAGGCGGTGAAGCCGATTTACTCCTGACCGACCATGAGAACCTGCTTGAATGCGGAATTGAAATAGTCGTCCAGCCGCCGGGTAAGAAACCCCAGAATATATCACTTTCCGGGGGGGAAAAGGCCCTTACTGCTATCGCCCTTTTGTTTGCGTTTTTTATGGTTAAGCCATCGCCGGTATGCATCCTGGATGAGGTTGACGCCCCGCTGGACACTTCAAATATCGTCAGGTTTATAAACCTCGTTAAATTATACGTAGAAAATTCGCAATTCCTGCTCATCACCCACAATAACAGGACGATGGAAGCCGCCGATATACTGTACGGAATAACAATGGAAGAGTACGGTATATCAAAGACAATATCCATGCGACTCCACAAACAAAAAGAAGAATCTCCCGTGTCCGGACGCGAAACTATCCCAGGTGCCGTAAACGCCTGACCCGCAGGCGCCAGAAAAAAATTATCGCGGGATACAAAAATATCTGAATCTGAAAGGGTGCAACATTGTCCACAGATTGCACAGCCATATGTTAAATATTGCACATGGTTTTAGGGTGCAAAGTTATGCACAGATTGCACAGCCATATGTTAAATATTGCACAAGGTTTTAGGGTGAATTTAGGTAGGGTCCCGGTCGATTTATTGCCGTTTGATGAGTCCCTGGACAGGATTGAGTCCTTCATTCGGAATGGCGCCTCCCAGCATACCGCGCAGCAACGCAATTCGCACCAGGTACTGACCCCGCACCACCGTCCCGCACACCAGATAGTGACCCTGAATTCACTTATGTTTAACCATACCTTTTTTGATAAACAACTCCTCCAGGCAATCACAACCGCCTCCCTCGTTCTGCCCGACTCGGTGGGCATCGTTCTGGGAAGTTATCTATGTGTTTTCAATAAACCTGACCGTCCGCTGTCCCGGTTACCCGCAAGGATAGCCGGCATAGATCTCATGCTGAAACTGTGTAAAATCTCACAGGAAAAGGGCTATAGGATATACCTGCTCGGCACAAAACCTGACATCCTGCCGGAAGCAGCCCTCGTCCTTAGGAAGATGTTTCCAAACCTGAATATCGTCGGCTTCTACCACGGTTACTTTGACAAACAACAGGAAACCGGTATATTCAGGGACATAAAACAAAAATCTCCCGATATCGTATTCGTGGGGTTGAGCGTCCCCCGGCAGGAGAAGTGGATTCATTCAAACCTGAATAAGTTTCACTGCCCCGTCGTAATGGGCGTCGGCGGGAGTTTTGACGTGATAGCCGGCCGCCTCCACCGTGCACCGGAATTCCTGAGGAGGTTCGGGCTTGAATGGTTTTACCGTTTCCTGCAGGAACCGTGGCGCATAGTGAGAATAAAAGACCTGCCGGTGTCTTTCTGCAGGATTCTCTCGTGCAGTCTGCTAA